>JALHTD010000320.1 GCA_022865555.1 Thermoanaerobaculaceae bacterium
CAAGCTGCTGTGCCGGCTGTACGACCCGCAGGAGGGCACGATCGAGTTGGACGGCGTGGATATCCGCGCCCTCTCACTGGCCGACCTGCGCCGCCAGTTCGCAGTGCTCTTCCAGCAACCGGTGCGCTTCAACGCGACCTTTGCCGAGAACATCGCGCTCGGAGACCTCACCGTGGACGGTGGCGCGGAGGGCATCGGCGCCGCCGCACGGGCGGCGGGTGCCGACGAGGCGGCCTCGCGCCTGCCCCACGGCTATCACACCCTCCTCGGGAAGTGGTTCGAGGGAGGTGCCGACCTCTCCGTGGGGGAGTGGCAGCGGGTTGCGCTGGCCCGCGCCTTCTACCGCCAGGCCCCCATGATCCTGCTCGACGAGCCTACCAGCGCGATGGACTCGTGGGCCGAGAACGACTGGATGAGCCGCTTCCGTGCGCTGGCGGAGGGGAGGACCGCGCTTGTCATCACCCACCGATTCACAACCGCGATGCGCGCCGACGTGATCCACGTCATGCACGCCGGACGCATCCTCGAGTCCGGCACCCACCGGGAGCTGGTGGCGCTCGGGGGTCGCTACGCGGCCTCGTGGGAGGCGCAGATGCGCCATGCGGCGGAGGGCCCGGCCGCGCGGTGACAGGTCGGCTGTCGGTCGAGGCGGGCCCGATCCGGCGAGCGGCTGTATCGGCAGCGTGCTGGGCTAGAACTGGAACCCGACCCAGAACGATGTCTGGGCGCCCCTGCTCAGGGTGTTCTTGAAGTTCCACACCTTGGTGAAGTCCCAGTTCACGGGCAGCCCGAGCAGGTACAGCGAGAACCCCCAGCCGTAGGAGGAGACGCAATCCTGCAGCTGGCCGTTCTTGTAGCAGGTGAAGTCCTGGTGGAAGGTCGGGGCGTCGAAGTACGCGCCGCCCACGTCCAGGAAGATACGCCCGCGCACGTCGGATATACGCAACCAGGGCAGGATGAGCTCGTCGACGAGCGGGAATCGCCACTCAAGGTTCAGGTAGGCGGCTCGGTTGCCGGCGATGGAGTTGTAGGGGAAGCCCGCCATCGTGTCCAAGCCGCCGAAGTAGAAGATGCTGGGCTGGCTGCCGTTTGCGAAGGCGGCCCACAGGCGCAGCGCGAGCTCGTTGCGGCGGGACAGCGGGAGGTACTGACGTCCGTCGAAGATGAGGTCCCGTGAGAGCGTGCCGCCGCCGCTCGTGCTGAAGGCGTTGCTGAGGCTCAACCGGTAGCGCCTGCCTCCGTGCGGTCCGTGGCTCTGCCAGAACGTAGTGTCCCCGGTGAACGAAGCCTGCACGAACGGGACCTTGTCCCTGACGCTCACGAACGCAACCCCGAAAGGGGTCGCGACCGGGTAGTCCGCACTCCGGTCGACGTAACCGACGGCGCCCTCGACGCGATGGTAAAGGGAGAGCGGGTACTGCGCGAAGGCCGCCCCGCCGGTCTCCCGGTAGAGCCGTTGCCTCTGGACGGTTCCCTCGAGGGTTGCCCCGTAGACGTAGTACGACCGGTTGTCGAAGATCGTGGCTCCCCATGCGAGGCGCTTGGAGAGATCGAAGTAGGTGAGCTGGAAGTTGGTGTAGCCGCTCACCGACTCCAGAAGCAGGTTGAAGCGTCGGTCGCCGTACTGGTCGGCGAACGACACGTAGGTCTGGGAGACCAGCGTGTTGTCGCTGCTGACGCCGACCATCACCTGGGCGTCGTCGACGAACAGCTTCCGACTCTTTACCTTCTCGATCTTGTCCTTGTTGATGGTCACGGTCACGGCCGGCACGTAGGGTTCCCGCTCCTTCACCTCCTGCGGAGCCACCTCCTTGCCCGCCGGCTTGCCCTGAGTCGGGTCCGTCTCGTACAGCCAGTAGTGGCCCTTGGTGTAGGCCTGATAGATGACCCGCTCGCCGTCCCGGGTGGGCACCGCGACCGGGCTGATGGCGGCGCCGATCACCTCGGTGAGGCGAGTGAGGGCCTGGGTCTCCAGGTCGAGCATGTAGATGTCGTAGATCTCGCCGTCGCGGTCGGAGGCGAAATAGAGGCGCTTGCCGTCACGGGAAAAGGAGGCTCCGTCGTCGTTGCCGGGGCCGAAGGTGAGTTGGCGGCGCTGCTTGGGGTCGGCGAGGGAGATCTCGAAGAGCTTGGCGTCCTCCGCGCTCTGGGAGCTGTACACGATGTGCGTCCCGTCGGGTGTGAACACCGGGGCGGAGTCATAGGCATCGTCGCTGGTGAGGTTCGTGATCTTCTCGGTTGCCAGATCGAGCAGGTAGATGTCGGCGTGGCCGCCCATAATCGCGTGGAAGGCGACGGTCCTGCCGTCCGGCGAGTAGGCGGGTTCCATGGGCTGATCCACCGGGATCTGGATCGTGCGCTCCATGCCGCCGCTGAGCGCGTTGAAGAACACGAGCATGCGGCCGCGCTCGTGGCGGGCGAAGGCGGCCACGAGGTCGCCGGTGGGCGAGAATGCCAGGTCGCGCCCGCGGTCGGGGCCGACCGTGAGCATCTGGGCGATGAGGTACTGATAGCTGGTTGTCTCCTTTGGGGTGAGGGTGCGAAAGAGTGCGCGGTCGGGGACCCCGAGCAGCACGATGTCGATGTCTTCCCTGTAGGTAGAGAAGGCAGCGATCAGGTCCCCCGATGGGGACGGGACGGGGGAAGTCTCGTAGGACCGCATCCCCTGCGGGCCGGAGATCCGGAACTCCGGGCCAAACTCTCGGGGGTCGGCGCGCGTGCCGATGGCCGGCTGGTAGTACTTGCGCAGCCAGGCCCGGAAGCGGGCGTCGAACTCCTCGGGCTCGATGTCGAAAGCCCTCTTGAAGGTCTTCGCCATTCCGCTGCCGAGGGTGTTGCGGAACTCGAAGATGAAGTCGCGCAGCCCCTCCGTGCCCCACTCCGCCTCGACGAACTGGAACACCATGTGCCCGAAGCGGTACGCCGCGTAACCCTGGACGTCGCTCATGACCGAGGGCACGCGGTCGGAGGCGACCGCATCGCGCATGATCGCCCTCGCCATGGCGTCCTCGTCGTTGCCGAAGTACGACGCCATCCCCTCCATGAACCACTGGGGGGGGCTGCTGGCGAGCGCCTTGCCGAGGCTCCCCTGGTACATGATCTCGAACTGGAAGATGTGCGTGAGTTCGTGCTGGATGAGTTTCTGGAGCTCCTCGTCGGGCATGTCCACCGGCAGCACCATGCGGTTGCGGGCCGGCACCGCGAAGGCGCCGACCCCCTCCGGGATGAACTGGAGGATGATGTTGTTCTGCTCGAACTCCGCGTGCGTGGCGTAGGCAATCATGGGTATCGGCGCGGCGACCTGGAAGTTGAGCTTGCGGGCGAGCTCGTCATAGGCGCTCTCGGCGAACGACGCGAGCTTGGGCAGGGAAGGCTGCACACGGTCGTAGAAGGAGATGCGGAAGTGCGGTGTCGGGTAGACCTCCCAGACGAAGGTGTCGTACCGGACCTTGTTCTTTCCGAAGTTCTGGGCGGTCGCCGAGGACGCCAGCGCGAGCACCAGGACGGAAACGACCAGGCGCACCCTCATTATCACTTCCTCCCTAGGGGGTGAAGAGCACCCGCTTGGTCTTGACGCTGCGGGGTACGAAGACGCCGATGATCTGGTTCTCGAGCGCGAAAAGGTTGGAGAACATGCCGGTGAACTCGTCGAAGTTGCGCTCCGGTTTCTCCTGGAAGTCCTTGAGTGGCTGCTCGTAGACCAGCGCGCCGGTGCGGCCGTCGTAGACGTTGAGCATGATGTCGTAGGTGAAGCCTGTCTGCTCGACCAGTACCTGGCGGTAGTACGTCGCGCCGGTGACGGGGGATTCGTACGGCTCCATTTTGTAGGCGGTGCGGTCCTGCACCTCGAAGTCGATGGAGCCGGCCACGATGTAGTCCGCACCTGTCTGGGTTCCGAGCTCGCGCCAGAAATCGGCGCTCTTTGCCAGGCGAAGCGGGTCTGAGGTCGGCGGGCGCACTCCCTGGACTGCGGGGATCAGAACGAACTTGCTCTCCTTGCGGAGGAGCTTGCGGAGGTAGCGCTCGAACTCCGCAGAGACGTCGAAGGAGAGCTCGGCCGCCTTCTCGTCCCCTTTGCTCTCGCGCACGAACGGGCCGACGTAGAGCTTCTCGTGGCCGGTGAAGGCGAGTTTGGAGCGCACCGGGAGGGAGAGCTGTATTTCACGCGTAGACGAGAGGCACCCCGTTGCGAGAACGCAGAGGGCGAACGCAAGCCTAGTGAGGCGCATCGGTGCCTTCCTTAGGCTTCACGCCCTTGGCGTAGCTCGTGTAGAACTCGGCGAAGCGGGCGTAGTTCTTCCGAATGATCCTGTTCTTGGGTGTCTGCTGGAGCGCCTGCTTGTAGATCGTCAGGGCGTCGTCGTAGCGTCCCAGGGCCTCGAGCGCGACCGCGAGGTTGTTGAGGACCTCCGCGTTCTTGGGATCCAGGTTGCGCGCCCGCTCGAAGCGGAAGAGCGCTTCCTGCCAGTAGGCGCGCTGCGCCGCCTTTACCCCCTCCTGCACCTCGGCGTGTGTAAGCGCCGCCGGCTTGCTGCTGCTGGCGCACCCACCGGAGATGATCGCGAGACCAAGAACCGCTACCCCAAGCCGCATGGCGCCCCCAAAAACGCGCAGCTATTATAGGTCCACGGGAGGAGCGGACTCCAACGTCGCGTCTCGCCTTGGCCTGTGTCGTAGCGCAACCCGAGGGCAGCCGCAAGGCACGGGAGCTGGGACGCGCTTTCCTCGCCGACCCGGAGCTTCCGGGCCGAGAGGCCGACGAGATCAGGGCCGCCCTCGAGGGTCGCGTCCGCGCAGTGGAAGATGAGATCTCCAGGCTCGGCTGGCGCTTCGTTGCATCCGGGGAGCCCGGTTTTCCCGCGCGTCTTGCCGCGGTCGTGGACCCGCCGCTCGGCCTGTTCGTTCGCGGGTCGCTCCCCGAAGGGCACGCGGTGGCGCTGGTCGGGGCGCGGCGCGCCAGCGTGTATGGCCGCGAGGTGGCGGAGTACCTGGGCCGCGAGCTCGCCCGCGCCGGCGTGGCGGTGATCTCCGGCATGGCGCGGGGGGTGGATGCGGCGGCGCACCGCGGGGCGCTCGCCGCTGGCGGACCGACCGCTGCCGTCTGGGGTGCAGGCCCGGATCGGGTCTACCCTCCGGAGCACGAGGGGCTGGCCGAGGAGATCGCCGCGCACGGTTGCCTGGCGACCGAGTACCCGCCGGGGTGCGCCCCGCTCGGCCACCATTTCCCGGAGCGCAACCGGATCATCGCCGGCCTCTGCGAGGCGGTGGTCGTGGTCGAGGCGGACGAGCGCTCCGGGGCGCTGATCACGGCGCGCCTGGCGCTCGAGGAGGGGCGCGAGGTGATGGCCGTCCCCGGCTCCGTGTTCTCGCGCTTGTCGGCCGGCCCCAACGGCCTGCTGCGCGCGGGGGCGGCGCCAGTGCTCACCGCCGACGACGTGCTGGCCGCTCTGGGGTTGCCCCCACGGCCGTCGGCTGCGGGAGCGGAGGAGCCGCCCCTGCTCGCGCTCATCAGGCCCGGGGAGTCCGTCACCGTGGACCGCCTCGCGGCCGAGAGCAGGCTGCCGGTGGCGCAGGTTCTGGAAGCGCTTGTCGCACTCGAGCTCGGCGGCCGTGTGGTGAGGCAGGCGGATGGCAGCTACCGCAGGTCCCACGTCAACCCGGACTCCTAGCGCTCCGACCCGAGGCGGAAGGGGATCCGGATCTTGGTTTCCTCCAGGTCGATGCGCAGCTCGTAGGGCCCCGCCTGCACCCCTGTCGGGATCTCGAAGTAGAGGCGCCCGACCGCCACGTTTCGCTGGTTCACCCAGACCGACTCCTTGGCGAGGCCGGATCCCGGGGGCACGAGAAGGTCGAGCGGCTCCTCGACACGGCCGGGGTAGGTGGCCATCGGCTGGCTGGCCACATTGGCCCTCGCGAGGCTCGCAGCGAGCTTCGGGTATGCGGCCCCGAACTCCTGCTGGGTCGCCAGCGGGATGATCTCGTCCGTGGGGGTGCGGATCGCGATCTTCTTCCGGTTGATCTCCACCGATGTCCCGGTGTTGCCCGTGATGGACGTGTCGAGGAAGAGCCACTCATCACCGGGGTTGGCGTTTGCGAAGCCGTAGCTGATGATGATGTCGAGCTCCGGGCCGCGGTAGCGGAGCATCGTCTTCCCGATGCTGTCCACGCCAGGCGTTCCGGTGGGTGTGGCGGTGGAGCAGGCGATCGTCGTCGCCAACGCTAGCGGCGCGGCGAGCGCTGTCACAAACCGTGCGACTCTCATGGTTCCTCCCGGCAGCCCGACGGCGGCTGCTGCACGCTTGCGGGTGAGCAAACCGTGTGCCAATCGTGGGCGAGCCGGGCAGCTTCCAGCCACCGGTGAGTAGCGTGGGTGCGCACATGCAGGGGACACGTTGTGTCCTCAACGAGGGACGAGAGCGGCATCGCCCGATCCCGCGCCCCTTGACATCGCTGCTAGAGTGCAGCCCCGGAGGAGCCGTGGACGAGTCGCTGGTAATCGTGGAGTCGCCCGCCAAGGCGCGGACGCTGGGCCGCTACCTGGGGAAGGGGTATGCCGTTGTCGCCTCGGTGGGGCACGTGCGCGATCTGCCGAAGAACGAGCTCGGCATTGACGTTGAGCACGGCTTCGAGCCGGTCTACCAGCCCCTCCCGGCCAAGCGCAAGGTGATCGCCGAGATCCAGCAGGCGGCGCGGCAGGCTTCCCGGGTGTTGATCGCCACCGACCCGGACCGCGAGGGCGAGGCGATCGGCTGGCACCTCGCCGAGCTGCTGGGCGGGATCGGCAAGCCGGTTGAGCGAGTGCTCTTCCACGAGATCACCAAGCGGGCGGTGCAGGAGGCGATCGCACACCCGCGCCCCCTCGACCACCACCTCATCGACTCCCAGCAGGCGAGGCGGGTGCTGGACCGTCTGGTCGGGTACAAGCTCTCCCCGCTGCTCTGGGACAAGGTCAAGCGCGGCCTCTCCGCGGGACGGGTCCAGTCGGTGGCGCTGAAGATGATCTGCGACCGCGAGGCGGAGATCGAGGCGTTCATCGCCGAGGAGTACTGGCACCTGGACGCACGGCTCGCAGCCGGGCAACCCCCCTCGTTCATCGCGCGCCTCGCGCAGCGTGACGGCAAGAAGCTGATCGTCCACGACGGCGAAACCGCCGCGGCAGTGAAGGCCGAGGTGGAGCGCGAGCGCTTCGTCGTCGCCAAGGTCACCAAGCGGCGGCGCCAGCAGAGGGCGGCGCCACCTTTCGTGACCGCCAAGCTGCAGCAGGCCGCCTACAAGCGACACCACTTCCCGGTCCGCAAGACCATGCAACTTGCCCAGAAGCTCTACGAAGGCGTGGACCTTGGAGGCGGGGAGCGGGTGGGCCTCATCACCTACATGCGCACGGACTCGGTGCGGGTGGCGGCGGAAGCCGTAGCTGCGGCCCGTGAGCTGATCGCCGAGGTGTACGGCAACGCGTCCCTCCCCGACAAGCCCAACTTCTTCAAGAACCGCGCGGCGGCCCAGGACGCTCACGAGGCGATTCGCCCAACCGACCCGGCCCGGACGCCGGAGGAGATGTCGCGCGTCCTCTCTGGCGACGAGCTGAAGCTGTACACGCTGATCTGGCAGCGGTTCGTGGCCTCCCAGATGACCCCCGCGCTCTTCGACGTCACCGACGTGCTGGTGGAGGCCGGGCGCTACGGCTTCAAGGCTCGGGGTGAGGTGGAGGTGGATGCCGGCTACCTGCGGGTCTACCGCGAGGAGGAGGCGCCGGAGCAGAAGCCACCCCAGGAGCAGGAGGAAGAGGAGCCCACCGCGAAGAGGCTGCCCGTGCTCACCGAGGGGGAGACGCTCACCCTCGAGGAGCTCTCCTCGACGCAGAAGTTCACCCAGCCGCCGCCGCGGTTCACCGAGTCCACGCTGGTGAAGGCGCTGGAGGAGAACGGCATCGGCCGTCCGTCCACGTACGCGCAGATCATCGCGACGCTCTCCGACCGCTCCTACGTGGCGCGCCAGAAGGGGACGTTCTTCCCCACGGAGCTGGGCAAGCTGGTCAACCGGCTGCTCACGGCCTCTTTCGGGGATCTCATCAACGAGAGCTACACCGCCCGCATGGAGGAGCAGCTCGACGAGATCGCCGAGGGAAAGCTTGACTGGCGAGCCGCCCTCGCCAAGTTCTGGGCGACGTTCACGGATGACCTGGAGCGCGCCAAGGTCGAGATGACCTCCGTGAAGGGCCAGGGGGTGGAGACCAAGGAGACGTGCCCGACCTGCGGCGCCCCGATGGTGCTGCGTTTCGGGCGATACGGCGAGTACCTGGCGTGCTCCAACTACCCGACGTGCAAGACCACGCGGGAGCCAGG
>JALHTD010000321.1 GCA_022865555.1 Thermoanaerobaculaceae bacterium
AATCGCCGTGCCCACGGCCACCCGGTAGCGGTCGATCCAGGCAAAGGCCCTCCGGACGCTGACCCACACCCCGTCCCTCAGCGCCACGACGTACGCCGCCACGCCCAGCAAGGGCACGGTCACGTAGAACGTTTCCTTCATGACGGCGTGGCCAGCCACCGCAACCCCGATCCAGGGGATGGGCTTCCAGCCCTTCTTTCGCACCATGAGGAAGAGCACCAGGGCTGCCGCCGTGAAGAACGCGACGGGCAGGTCCTCCCGTGCGAAGCGAGAGTAGTAAAGCATGATCGGCGAGATCGCCAGCAGAAGGCCGCTCCACCAGGCCGCCCAGGGACCGAGCCGCCGTCGCAGCGCAAACGGCAGCATCACCAACGCGACACCCGCGAGCGTGGGGTAGAGGCGGCCCACCGCCGTGGTCGGGCCCAGCAGCGCGAAGAGCGGCGCGATCACGTAGTAGATCAACGGCCCGTGGTAGGTGGGGTCGTACCTGTACGCGCCCGTGGTCAGGAGCGTGTAGCTGAAGTCGCAGTGGATGGATTCGTCGTGATGCGGCGGCCGGTCCCCCAGCGCCCAGAGCCGGAGGAGCAGCGCCAGCGCGAGCAGAGCCGTCCAGGCGAGCCTTTCCCTCCTGCCCATCGCCACTGTCTCACTCCCGCGCCGAGACAATCACGCACTCCCCGGACCGGTAAAGCGCTTTCCCCGAGCGCAGCACGGCCCCCAGGCCGCCCTCCGGGTACAGCCTGCGCTCGACGCTGCCGACCACGATAAAGTTCGCCCCGAGGCTCTGCGCGATCCGCCGGACCTCCCTCGGGTCCCCGCTCTTGTACAGCTGATCGATCTGGGCCTTTCGGCGCCCGGTCTCGTCGCCGATGTTGCCGCCCCGCCAGACGCCTTCGTGGTTCTCCCACCCGAGCACCGCGGGAACCCCCGATGCCGACGACATGCGGGCGGCGTCGGAGTAGGCGTCCCCCACCCCCTCGATGAGCACCGAACCCTGGGGCTGCTGCCGCAGCCAGGCCGCCGCCGCCGGCTCACCCGGTGCCATCCAACCCAATCCGCCCCAGCCTGCCACCGGCGAGGCCAGCGCCCGCTGCCCCAGGGTCACGAGCTGGGGCAGGCCCGCCAGAAGGACCAGAGCAGCCCCGGCATAGGCCATCAAGGCTCGTCTCCTGCGCAGCCACCCGAGCAGCACCGGCGCCACGACAGCCAGCAGCGTAAAGCCCAGGTGCGAGGCCTTGAATACCGTGTTCATGCGGTAGAACTCGGTCCCGTACGGGTCCTTGAAGTACAGCAGCTCCATGAAGGCGAGCATCGCGAGCGGCACGAGCGTCAACGCGAACACCGGCCTGGCCCGCCGCAACTTGCCTCGCAGCACCGTCACCGCGAGCACCGTGCCGAGCCCGATGGCCAGCGCAAGCAGCAGGCGCTTGCTGAGGACGGCGAGCAGAACTATCCCCGCGAGCCACACGGCGCGGCTGAACTGCCTCCGCGCCAGCTCCATCCCTCCCCACCGCCACGACAGCTCCCACGTCACCAGCACCGGCGGGATCAGAATCGCCCCGAGGAACAGCAGCAGCTCGTCGGTGCGCGTGGCGGTGGTGACCCAGCCGAACCCCTGAGCCGGCGGGTGGAAGTTCAGCCAGAACGGCAGGTAGAGGATCCAGCCCGCGATGCCCAGCGCAACAACTCGCAGCCAGAGCCAGAGCCCGGAACCGGTGGGGCGTACGAAGCCCGATTCGTCGCCGGCCGCCACCATCAGGACCGCCAGGCCCAGAGGAATTGCGCACCACGGGTTGGAGGCCGCGGCCGCCCCGTAGACCACGGAGCAGAGCGCGATGGTGGGCACCCATCGGCCTCTCACCGTACCGAGAACGCGGCCGAGGAAGATCGCCACCAGGACGAAAGGCAGGCAGAGGAGATGGGGGTGGAGATCCCCGAGGTGAAACGTGAACAGCGGGAACTCGGTGATCGTCCCCTTGATCGCTCGCGAGGAGGGCCAGAGGTCGAGGCCGGAGAGCGGGGTGCCGGCGAACAGCTGGCGCCAGCCGTCGAAGGTCCCGGCGAACACGACCAGGAAGCCGGCCATCACGCCCGTCCGTCGGCTTCCCCCGACGGCGCGCGCCAGAGCCCAGGCCCCCTGCGCGCTGACCGCCGCCAGCGTCGGCAGCAGGAGGTTGAAGATGACGTCCGGGGCGAAGCCCAAGAGCTTCCCGGGCAGCAACCAGGGGA
Source organism: Thermoanaerobaculaceae bacterium (assembly GCA_022865555.1). GTDB lineage: Bacteria > Acidobacteriota > Thermoanaerobaculia > Thermoanaerobaculales > Thermoanaerobaculaceae > RBG-13-68-16. Next base: position 2,230 of record JALHTD010000321.1, read on the forward strand.
CGAAACCGAAGTAGTAGTACGGCAGGGACTGGCCGGCGAGCCAGGGGTCACCGGGGGGTATCGTGCCCGGGCGGAGCAACGTAGCCAGGATGGCAAGGTCCATGGGCTTCTCGGTTGCGGTCACCCCCATGGCCGACAACCTCAGGAAGGCAAGCAGGAGGAATGCACCCAGACCTACCAGCTCCGCCTCGACGAGCGCCTTTGGCTTGACCTCCCTGAGCCCCCGCCACCCCCACCACCCGAGCGGTACCAGCACGGCGAGCCCCACCCACCACCAGTGCGTCAGGCCCAGCCAGCCGGCGATCCACCCGACGTACCCCTGCAGGGTCCAGCCAGCCACCCGCGCGACTGCCCAGGCGGCGCCGGTCCCCACCCCCAGGCGGCGCAGCGCCCCCGTCATCACGACCCCCGCGGCCGCCACCACCGCGTACCAGGCGAGCGCCTGCCAGATCATTGCAGTTCATTTTAGCCTGGATCGAGCGCGGACCGTCCCACGCCACGACCGCCGGGACCCGAGGTGGCGTACCCGCGCAGAATCGGGGGTAAAATCCAGGGGTCACAAAGCGGAGGCTCGGAGAATGACACCCCTTGCACTACCGCTCGTTGCCGCGGCAGCGGCTCTGTTCCCGGAGGCGCGGTCTTTCTGGACGGTGGTCCAGGGGCCCCAGCTCCAGCCGACGCAGGTCCAGGTTCATGCGCGGCTGGTGCAGGAGGGGCGCGCCCTGGTCGTGTACCAGGAGGAGGGGTACAAGTTCTCCACCCTCGGCGAGCGCGACGAGGCTGCGCAGATCGCGGCGGCCGTGTCCACATTCGACGAGGTCATCTACCCGCGCGAGGTCGCACTGTTCGGGCCCTGTCCCGACAGAGACGACAACGGCAAGGTGATCCTGCTCATCACGCGCCGCTCCGGGGCCCAGGGGCTGTTCTTCTCCTTCGACGAGATGACCGAGGAAGGGGCGCTGCGCTACGGTTTCCACTCCAACCAGAGCGAGATCCTCTACCACGGCTTCGTCGAGCAGGGTAACCGCGCGAACTGGAACATCCGGGGGGTGGCGGAGACGTTCCACCGCCTCCTCCACTTCGGCCACGATCCCGCGGAAACCTCCTGGAGCGCGCTGCTGTCCAACTACATGCCGTTCATGTGCGAGCTGGCCTCGGCGCGTCTCCTGTGGGGCGACGTTGACCCCGAGGGTCGGGCGCACGCCCCGGCGGACCCGTGGACCGGGAGGGGTTGGTCGCTGCTCTTCGTGGAGTACCTGCGCGACAAGCTGGGCCCGGACAGCCTGCGAGACCTGGCCGCACGCCCCGAGACGGGGCTACCCGGCCTGACCAAGCTGCTGGCGGAGAGGGGCGACCCCCGGACGCCCCCGGACCTGATAGGTGACTTCGCGATGGCGTGCTGGCTCAATGAGCCCACCCTTGCGGACGGACGCTTCGCGTTTGCATCCGTCGTCCCGCCGCGACCGCTGCCCGCAGCGCGGGCGACCGCTTCCCGGCCCACCTCCGGTGGGGTGGACGTCGGCGTCGGGGGCATGGTCTTCTTCGTCATCGACGGTGACGGCGAGCGTTCCTTCCCCCTCACGCTCCAGGGTGACCCCTCCACCCGCTGGGTCGGGCGCGCCGTGGAGTTGCGCCGGTTCGGCCCGGATCAGGAGCTTCCGCTCGAGTTCTCTGCGGGCGGCCTCGCGCGCTTCGAGCTTCCCGACCTGGAATCCGGAGACCAGGTGGTGGTCGCGGTGTCGGCCGTCCCCGGCGACTACCCCACCTTCGACAATCGAACCCTGCTGCTGCGCTGGGGGGTCGGCTGGGTTCCGCGCGTGCCCGTGGACCAGAGCCGCGGGATGCTCGCCGGGCTTGTCAAGAAGGCGCTGCCGGACGGTGGAGAGGTCGCGCGGACCAGGCTGACGGCGACCGTGGACCGCCTTGGAGGAATGGCCGCGACGGGTGTGGAGGGTCCGACCGTCTCAACCCGCTACGCCTGGGCGCCCGGGGCCGCTTCCGTGCTCGACCTGCTGGAGCAGGAGGCCGGGCGAAGGGGCCTGCCCGTGCGCCGCGAGACGTTCACGCGCAGTGCCCCAAACGACGTTCAGCAGGAGTGGTCCAACGTCATCGTCCACCTCCCGGGCAGCGACCCGCGACGGTGGCCGGTCGTGCTGGCCGCCCACTGGGACGGCGCGCGGGGCGACCTGGCGGACTCGTACCTGAGGGCGCTCAACCTGAACGACAACGCGTCGGGGGTTGCCGTGGTGCTGGAGGCGGCCGGCGCGATGAGCCGCCAACGCCACCGCGCCCCCATCATCGTCGCCTTTCTGGCCGGCGGTTATCAGGAGGCTGCGGGTGCACACGCCCTGCTCGAAAGCCTCGGCGGCAAGGTCGGCGCCTGGATCGAGCTCGACGGAGTCGGCGTACCCGAGCGCTGGCCCTGGAGCTTGAACGTCCACCTCGAGGGCGGCGGGAAACTCGTGAGGTTCCCGTCGAGCGTCCACCAGGAGTTGCGGCGCGTAGGCCTGGTGGTGAAGGACGAGACGGAGATCACCGCCCCCCACTCGGGTGGCAGACTGGCCGCCGCGCGTGGCATCCCCTCGTGGGTGGTGCGGACACGGCCCGGGGACGAGGCCGCGGATCTGGACACGCCGCCCGCCATCGAGCGTCAGCGCCTTTCACCCGAACTCATGGTGTTGCTGACCAAGGTGCTCGCCGGCACGGTGGTGAACCTGGCCGGGGCCCCGTGAGGCGTTGGGAGCTTTGCGGCGGGCACGGTCGTTGAGGAGCACACTCCCATGGACTTTCTGACGGTCAAGGTCGAGAAACCCGAGGCCACGAACTTCATCCTCGGTCAGGCGCACTTCATCAAGACAGTCGAGGACATACACGAGGCTATCGTGTCCACGACGTCCCAGATGCGCTTCGGCGTGGCGTTTTGCGAGTCCTCCGGGCCCGCGCTCGTGCGCCGGTCGGGCAACGACGAGGCCCTCATCGAACTGGCCACCCGCAACGCCCTCGCCGTGGGCGCCGGGCACAGCTTCTTCGTTTTCATGGAGAACGGCTTCCCGATCAACGTGCTCAACGCGATCAAGGCGGTCCCCGAGGTGTGCCGAATCTACTGCGCGACTGCCAACCCCGTCGAGGTGGTGGTGGCGGAGAGCGGCCACGGGCGCGCCATTTTGGGAGTCGTGGATGGGTGCTCTCCCAAGGGCGTCGAGGGCGAGCAGGACGTGCTTGCCCGCCTGCGCTTCTTGCGCGAGATCGGGTACAAGCTCGGGTAGCTCCCGTTGCCAGGCCTGACCGTACCGCTGTCGCTGCCGGCGCTCGTGGCGTCCGCGTTCGTCGTGTCCCTCGCCACCGTCGCGATCCCCGGCCCCATCACGCTCGTGGCCTCGCGGCTAGCCCTGGCCCGCCACATGCCGGCCGCGATCTGGTTCCTCATCGGGGTCACGGTGCTCGACGTCACGTTGTTCACCGCCCTGGCACGAGGCGCGGCGCCGGTTCTGCGCCAGATCGGTGCCCTGCCGATGGTCGAGATCGTTGGTGGCATCGCGCTGATCTGGGGTGGCGTGAGCTCGCTGCGCGCGGCGGCGCCGCGCCGCGGCCCTGAGCTCAAGGTGGACATCGAGGGCCGAAGCCTTTTCGGCAGCTTCCTGCTCGGTCTCCTCGTCGCCGCAGGCAACCCCCACTACTGGATCTGGTGGGTCACGGCCGGGCTCGCCTTCGTCGAGGCTGCGCGCGCCCACGGCGCCCCGGGTCTCGTCTGGATGCTGGGTGCGCTGGTCGGCGGCGTGGTCAGCTGGTACGTGCCGCTTCTCTGGGCGCTGCACCGGGGCTCCTCGCTGCTCACGCCGCGCGCCGAGCACCTGGTCACGAGAGGCATGGGGGTGACGCTGCTGCTGCTCGGCCTCGGTCTCGCGGGTCTCGGGACGTGGCGCTTCTGGGTGGCGCACTTCTGAGGCGAGCCCCTGCGAGTTGGTCGCGGCGCGCGCCTCGGCGCCTGGGCTCGACAACCACCGGGTCGGTGAGCGGGCGGGCGTAAATGCGCGCGTCGGCGAACACCTTGACCAGCGCCGCGTCGAGGAACCCTCGCTGGGCCTCATCCTCCAGGATGGCCAGGGCTCGCTCCGGAGCCACAGCGTGCTTGTAAGGGCGGTCACCGGTGGTGAGCGCGTCGTAGATGTCGGAGACCGTCATCATCCGCACCTCGGGCGGGATCTGCTCCTCCACCAGGCGGTTCGGGTAGCCCCGCCCGTTGAGCTTCTCGTGGTGCCCGTAGGCGATCCTTGGAACGTCGGCGAACCTCTTGGGCCAGGGGATCGTGAGCAGGAACTGGTAGGAGTGCACCACGTGCGACTCCATCTCCCGCCGTTCGATCTCGTCCAGCGAGCCCCGGGGCACCGAGAGAGCCCGCGCCTCCTCAGGGAGCAGGAGCGGTATGTCGGCGCCGTCGTCGCCGACGAACGCATGCCTCTGGAGCCCGCTCAGGACGTGGGCGGTGGCGTCCTCGAGAACCGCTGGCTCGTTGGCGGCCAGTACAACGGCCAGTTGGTTGTCGAGGTCCGCCTTGACCTGGCGCAGGGAGACTTCGAAGTTGGCGAGGTCGGCGTCGGTGGGCGCCCGTCCGAGTTGCTGCAGCGCCTCGAGGAGGCGGCGGAGCATCACCACCTCGTGCGCCCGTGCGGCATGACGGAAACGTTCCTGGACGAGGGCGAGCCGGTCAGGCTGGAGCTTCTTCGCCTTCGTGAGCACCGACTCGCGCACCCCGATCTTGCCGAAGTCGTGCAGGAGCGCCGCGTAACGCAGCTGGGTCATCTCGTCGCGGGAGAAGCGAAGGCCCCGGTAGGGCTCAGGAGGCTCCTGCTCCACGGCCCGAGCGAGGGACGTGGTGTAGTGGGCCACACGCAAAGAGTGGCCCGAGGTGGAAGGGTCGCGCTGCTCGATGGTCACCACCGCGGCGCGCACGAAGCCCTCGAAGAGGTGCTCGATCTCCTGCACGAGCCTGGTGTTCTCGATGGCGACTGCGGCCTGAGCCGCGAGGGCCCGGATGAGCGCGACCTCCCCATGACCGAACGGCCGCACCTGGGTGTCCGCGGCGTCGGTCGAGAGGATGCGCGCGTGCCGGTCGAGTTTGCGGTTGATGAGCTGCAGCACGCCGATCACCTGGCCGGAGCGGGTGGCGATGGGCGCCGTGAGAACCGAGCGCGTGTGGTAGCCGATGGCCAGGTCGAAGCTCGGGTTGAACCGGTACGGTACGTCGGGAGGCAGCCGCCGAACGTCCTCAACGCCCACGGGCTCGCCCGTGGTGGCCACGTACCCCGCGAGCGAGCCCGTGTCGAGCGGCATGGTGGTCGTCACCATGCTCGCTGGCACCGAATCGTTCTGGGCGAGCACGAAGCGCAGCAGTCGGTCGCCGTTCCTGTCCTCGATGAGGTAGAGGGAGCCGGCGTCCGCGTTGACCAGCTCGCGGGCCGTGGTCAGGATCAGCTGCAGAAGGCGCTCCAGGTCGCGCTCCGCCGTGAGCGCGATGCCGACGCGCACCAGGTCGACCTGGCGCTCGTGCGCGATGGCCGTCTCGCGGCGTTGGTCGGCCAGCCGCTCGCGCAGGACCAGCACCTCGAGCGCCGACTCGATGGCGCTGTCCAGATGAGCGTCGGAGCAGCCCGCCGGCAGCTTCAGGAACGGCCTCACCGCTGAGGATGCCGCGCGGGAACCGAGCACGATCCAGACCGCGTCCTGGCTGGCGCCTCCGCCCCAGGCCGCCAGGGAGCGCTCGGTGGTCACCACCACGCCACCCGCCACCGCGTCGCCCGGCCGCACCACCCGATGCGTCCGCGCGGTTCGCTTCGCCACATCCGCGGTCATCAAGAGCTCGTTGGACATCGCCTGCTGAGTATACCGCCCGGGCGCCGGAAATATTCCTCACCCTCCCGCGCTGGGCGGGCCCGTGCTGCGGGGCCTCACTGGGATGGAAAGTAGCCGGCGATCGTGCGGGCCGAGAGCCCCTCCCCTTTCACCTCGACGCGGACGGTGCGGAACTGATCCGGGTTCTGGGTGGACGGGGAACGGTAGGTCAGCAGGTACTGCGCGCGCAACTGCTCGTCGATTCGCTTGTAGACGTCGGCCAGGTCGCTCTTCTTCGGCGCGTAGAAAACCTCCGCGCCGGTCGCCTGTGCGAGTTCCTTGAGCCGCTGGCGGACTATGAAATCCAGCTTCGAGATTCGGTAGCCGATGGTGAAGATCGGTACGCGAACTGTGCGCGCGTAGCGAAGCGCCACATCCCAGGAGGCCCGTGAGGCGTTGTCGTCACCGTCCGAGAGCAGCACAAGCGCGGACCGGCCGCGCTTGCCCCGGAACAGCTCCAGGGCCCGCACCGCCGCGGCGAACAGCGCGGTCCCGCCCTCGGGTGTGACCCGTTCAAGCGCACCCATCAGACCCTGCGGGTCGGTGGCCCACTCAAGCTGCATTCGGACCTCGAACGAGAAGGTCATCAGGAAGTAGCGGTCGCCGGGCCGCAGCAGGCGGCTCGCAAACCCGGCCACCGCCTGGCGCACCTCCGGGAACTCCTCCAGCATCGAGCCGGAGGTGTCCACCAGGATGCCGAGCGCCAGGGGAAGTTGCTCGGTCGTCGCGAAACCCTCCAGCGGCACCTCTTTGCCGTCCTCGAGGACCCGGAACGCGTCCCCGGGGAGGCCGGTGACCAGCTTGCCCTCGCGGTCGAAGACCGTGACCGGCAGCTCAACTACCTCGACGCTCACCGACTCGGTGTAGCCGGTGACTCCCAACACGCGCACCGCCTCGCCCCGCAAGCCGTCGCGGTTCGTGGCCTCGGCCGATAGCACCTTCAGGTCCTTGAACGTCTCGACCGGCAGCCTGACCACGCACGGGCAGGCAGTCCAGCGAGCCACCGCTTTGTCGTCCGCGCGCAGCAAAACTTCAGTGATGCCGGGCGCGCCCCCGACGGACACGGTCACCTGGCGTCCCTGGCCCGCAGCGAGTTCGGGTCCGAGGAGGATCTCGACCGGCAGCTGGTTCGAAGGCGCGTTGAGAACCACGGCGTCTTCGCCCAGGAAGCTGCCGTCCTTGCCGTAGGCCACGGCCTTCACGGTCGTGCGCTTGGCGATCTGCCCGAGCGGCACCGAGACGGTCCACGGCGGGCGCTGCCGCTGGTAGAGCAGCTGGTCGTTCTGGTAGAACTCGACGCGCACCGTGCCCTCCGGGGCCTCCACCTCGAGCTGCATCGCCTCGATCCCGCCGGAACGCACGGGCGCCCTGAAGTGTACGGTCCCGCTCGCCGGGGCGAGCGGTGCGAGGGCCAGGGCATCGGGAGCCCCGCCGGGCGTCGGCTCGAACGGTTTGGTTTCGACCGGGACCACGATCTTTCCGACCCACCCGCCCCGCGCGGTAAGGTCCAGGCTCGCCACGGCGACCCTCACCTCGCCCTCGCCCGGAGGCCACTCGCGATAGAGCATCGCGCTGCCGTCCTGCTCCAGGTTGACGACGGCTTCCCCGCTGTCCACGACCTTGCCGCCCTGAACAAAGGAAACGCTGACCCGCAGGCGGTCGCCGGCCCGCGCC
>JALHTD010000322.1 GCA_022865555.1 Thermoanaerobaculaceae bacterium
CGTAAGGGATGCCGAAGTCGGCTCGAACCTTCTTGCGGGCGATGTCCCCCGCGTAGATGCAGACGAGGATTTCCGCCCGGTCCTTGAGCCCCTGCAGGAGATGTATCTTCACGTTGGGGTCGTAGCCCCGCAGGACCCGGGCCGCATGGAAGTCGTATGCGATCTTGCCGCCGAACTCGAGGTACAGCTTGTTCCCGAGCCGCTGGCTGCGCTCGATGATCGAGCTGGTTTGCTCGGCGAGGTACTTGTCGGTGTCGAAGCCGATGGTCGGCAAGGTTGGGGGCCCTCCTCGCGAGCCGGTGTCGTGCAGCGCGGGCCAAGGCTACCACGTCGAGGGTCGTCGATGCAGTCGTGAGGGCGGCCGACGCCTGGCAACGATGCGCTGCGGGGCGGTCGGAACGGGGAATCCGGTACAGTACGGGCAACCGCTGCCCCGTCGAGGCTGTGCCTCGGACCGGGCCGTTCACGGACGCATGACGAAGGAGAGCGACATGATCAGGGCCAAGATCGAGCAGGCTGTGGGGATCCTCAACGAGCTCGGCATCGACGTCTGGATGACCTTCGTGCGCGAGTCGGCCTCGCTTCACGACCCGTGCATCGACCTCGTGGTCGGCGGACACGTGACGTGGCAGTCCGCCTTCCTGATCACGCGCAGCGGCGAGCGCATCGCGATCCTGGGCTCGCTGGACAAGGCCGCCCACGAGACGCTCGGCCACTACGCCGAGATCATCCCCTATGTGCAAGGGATCGGCGAGCCGTTGCGCGAGACGCTGGCGCGCCTCGACCCCCCCCGCATCGCGGTCAACTACTCCACCGACGACGAGCTGGCAGACGGGCTCACCCACGGGATGTACCTGCTGCTTCAAAAGACTCTAGGCGGCACACCCTACGGCGAGCGCCTGGTCTCCTCCGAAGAGATCGTGTCCCGCCTGCGCTCGCGCAAGCTCGAGCCGGAGCTGGCGAGGATCACGCGTGCCTGCGCCGAGACCGTGGACCTGTTCGCGCAGCTTCACAAAAGGCTGAAGGCGGGCATGACGGAGAAGGAGATCGCCGCTGCGATGGTCGAGATCATGGAGCGCAAGGGCCTGGAGCGCGCATGGGACCCGGAGCAGTGCCCGGCGGTGTTCACGGGGCCGGAGTCCGCGGGCGCCCACGCCGGCCCGACGGACCGGCGGATGGAGCCCGGGCACCTGATGAACATGGACTTCGGCGTGCGCTTCGAGGGTTTCTGCTCCGACCTGCAGCGCACCTGGTACTGCCTGCGCCCCGGGGAGGCCGCGCCGCCCGAGATCGTCATGAAGGGCTTCGACGCGGTCCGCGACGCCGTCCACAACGCCGCTGCCTTCCTCCGGCCGGGCGTGAAGGGGCACGAGGTGGACGCGGTTGCGCGCGGCCACATCGTCGCCCAGGGGTTCGAGGAGTACGCTCACGCCCTCGGACACCAGGTCGGCCGCCAGGCGCACGACGGCGCCGGCCTGCTCTGCCCCGTGTGGGAGCGGTACGGGGAGAGGCCTTTCGCCGTGGTCGAGGAGGGGCAGTGCTACACCCTGGAGCCGCGCGTCCCCGTGCCCGGCCACGGGGTCGCCACCATCGAGGAGATCGTGGTGGTGACGAGGGACGGTTGCCGCTTCCTCTCCCCGCCGCAGACGGAGATCATGCTGGTGAAGCCGTAGCGTCTGCACCCGGTGCGAGCGCGGCCAGCAACGGCTTGAGGGTCGGGTCACTTACCGCCCGTCACATGAACCGGCGCGACAGCTCGTCGATCTTCTCCAGCTCCCCCCTGGACAGAGTCAGATCCAGCGCGCCGGCGTTCTCCTCGGCCTGCTCCGGCCGGCTGGCGCCGGGGATCACCACCACGGTCTCGCCGTGGAACTGGCACAGCCACGCCAGCGCGATCTGTCCGACGGTCGCGCCGTGCGCGGCGGCGATCGTCCTGAGCCCCTCGATCAGCGAACGGGTGCGCTCGAGCCCCTTCGTTCTGAAGGACCCCATCCACTTTCGTGGGCCGGGCCGCCTTCTCACGTAGCTCGGGTCCTCGTGGTACTTCCCCGTCAGCAGCCCCTGCCCGAGCGGCGAGTACGCGATGATCGTCACGCCGAGCTCCTTCGCCGCCGCCAGCGTGCCGCTCGACTCGATTCGCCGATCGACGAGGCTGTACCTCACCTGGTTCGAGGCGAGCGGAATGCCGCGCGCCGCCAGCGCCGCATGCGCGCGACGCATCCTCGCCCGGTTGAAGTTGCTCACGCCCACGGAGCGAATCTTCCTGTCCGCCACGAGATCCGCCATCGCCGCCATCTCCGCCTCCACGGAGGACAGGCCTTGGGGATGGTGCACCTGGTGCAGGTCTATGCCGAAAGGCGACAGGGAGCGGAGGCGCTCCTCGATGGTGTCCCTGATCGAGCGCGCGGTCCGAAAGAACGGCGACCACTTCGTGGCCACGACGACGTCGCCGCTGGTCTTGCCCGCCGCCTGGAGCGCCGCGGCCAGCGCGCGCTCGGAGGCGCCGCCGCCGTACATCTCGGCGGTGTCGAACCAGTCGATGCCGCGCTCGAGCGAGACGGCCACTACTTCATTTACCCTCTGCTGCGGGAGCGCCTCCCAGAACCTCCCCGCGATGCCCTTGCCGCCGGAGAACTGCCAACACCCGAGCCCGACGGGCGTCACCTCGATGTCGGTTCTGCCCAACCCCCGTCTCGTCGCCACCGGCGCCTCCCTGAACATGCGAATCTTAGCGGAACAGAGGTCCAGCGCCGGATCGCTGAGCGCGATGTCGCCGGCTGATACCGCTTTTCGTTCAAACGCAGCGTTTTCCTTGTCATCGCGAGGCCCCCGAGCGCCGCGAGGGGGCAGTGCGAAACCGCTGTCATCGCGAGGAGCCGCGCAGCGGCGACGTGGCGATCTCGCCGAAATCGACGAGATTGCTTCGCCCCGCCTGCGGCGGGGCTCGCAATGACAAGGGGTGGGGACGGGACTGCTTCGGCCCCTTCGGAGCTTCGCAGTGACAGTCATTCCTCTGCGACGGACGGTGAATTGGTATGAGCCGAGACGTTGCGAGGGTCTTGCCGGCGGCTCGAGATCGCACTCTCGGACAGCATGCCTTTTCAGGAGCGGGGGTCCGGGGGCCGCTGTCCGGGGAAGAGCCACACGCGGAACCGGCCGTCCGCGCTGGCACAGATCAGCCGCCGCCCGTCCCTGGTGATGCACACGCCGGAGAAGCTCTCGCCCCCGGGACCGGAGATCGTGACCGGAAGTTCGGGCTGGTTCAGGTCCCAGATGACCACGTTGCTGTCCGTGGCCACGCTCGCGACCCGCTGCCCACCGGGGAAGAACGCGAGGGCCACCACCGACCGCGAGTGCTCCTGGTGCAAGCCGCGCTGCTCCCGCGTCTCCACGTGGTGGATGCGCACGGCGCCGTCCCTGGCCCCGCTGGCCACCAGGTCGCCAATGGGCGAGCTCGCCAGAGCGTTCGGGGCTGAACGATGGCCGTGGAGCGTGGCCGCGAGCCGCTGGCTCGCGATCTCGTGGACTCGCAGCGTCTTGCCGGCGTGACCGGTCACCACGAGCCCACCCATCCCCGCCAGGGTCAGGCAGGTCACGACGTCGGGCTGCCGCCGGAGCGTCCGCCGCGCATCCCCTGCTCTCAGCGCCGGCAGCTCCCAGAACTTGAGCGTGGCATCGGCGCCGGCCGAGATCAGCGTGGCCCCGCCGGGCGGAAACGCGAGGCCGCCGACCGCCCCATCGTGGCCGAGCCGGACGTCCAGCTCGAGACCCGTGGCGACTTCCCAGAGGTAGATGGCACCGTCGAGGTGGCCCGAGGCGAGGAGCGCCCCGTCCTCGGAGAAGGCGAGGCACGTGGTCAGCGATCCGTGCCCGGTGCGCATGTGAACGCGGTTGCGCAGCGTGGCCACCTTTGTCCTCGTCGCCACCTCCCAGAGGTGGATGGACCCGTCCGTCCCCCCGGCCACCAGGAGCGAGTCGTCGAGCGAGAGCAGGATGCCCTGCACCTTTCGCTCCTCGCCGAACGTACCCTCGTCGAGGAAGCCGGCCCGCCCGGTGGTCGGCGGGCGGGGCGCCGGGCGCAGCGGCATGCCTGTGGCGGGGGCGGCGGGCACGCTGGCGGGCCGTGCCTCCAGGGAACCGAACGGTGCATCCGTCAGAGTGAGGTCGTGCTCGAGCGCGGCAGCCGCCGACATCTGCGGTAACGGGGCGACGTGGGCGGCGGTCGCAAGGTTGTTCCCGAGATCGTGGAGAGCGCGCGCCATGCTGCCAAGGTCCTGGAAGCGCTGCTGGGGGTCCTTGGCCAAGGCCTTCTCCACGACCACCACGACACTGGGGGGCAGCGGGCACAGGCGCGGGTCGATGGGCGCGGGCAGCGCGTGGACGATCTGGTAGATCAGGGCGCCGACGGTCTTCGCGTCGAACGGCCGGCGACCGGTCAGGAGCTCGTAGAGGATCACGCCCACCGCCCAGATGTCCACGCGGTAATCGACCGCTTCCCCCGAGAACTGCTCGGGCGCCATGTAGACGGGCGTACCCAGCACCTCTCCGGTGCGGGTGGTCGTCGTCCCCCCTTCGATCCAGGCGATGCCGAAGTCGACGATCTTGACCATTCCGTTCGGAAGGAGGTGGATGTTGGAGGGTTTGACGTCGCGGTGGATCACTCCGTGCCGGTGGGCGAACCCGAGCCCGGCGCAGAGTTGGGTGATCACGCCGAGCTTGCTCGCCAGGTCGGGGAACCTCTTGGCCTCCACCGCAGCCGGAAGAGTGTCACCCTCGAGGAACTCCATGGCGATGAACGGCGCGCCCTCGACCTCGC
>JALHTD010000323.1 GCA_022865555.1 Thermoanaerobaculaceae bacterium
AGCATTTATCGCCGCCGCGAAGGACCAGAACTTCGAGGCGCTCGTGAAGAATCCAGCATTTATCGCCGCCGCGAAGGACCAGAACTTCGAGGCGCTCGTGAAGAATCCAGCATTTATCGCCGCGGCGAAGGACCAGAACTTCGAGGCGCTCGCGAAGAACCCGGCCTTCGTCGCCGCGGCGAAGGACCAGAACTTCGAGGCGCTCGCGAAGAACCCGGCCTTCGTCGCTGCCGCAAGGGACCAGAACTTCAACGCGCTCATGCAGGACCAGGCTTTCTGGAATGCTTTCGAGAGCCAGGAGTTCCAGATGGCCGTGCAGGGCGGCGTCCTGCAGCAGGCCCTGGCGAGCCAGGCTTTCTGCCAGGCGTTGGTTGCCGGCTCGTTCAACCGCGAAGCACTCTCGCGCGAGTGAGGTGAGTGACCTGAATGCTCGGCGACCCGGGGAGAAGCCGGCCCCGGGTCGTCGGCTTTTCCCTTCGGCCGGGATTCCGCCAGATGCGGTAAAATCGCCGCAAGACCTTGGAGGACACACGCCATGACCGCCCGCTTTGGCGCTCTGGTATTCCTTTTGCTTACGGCGACCGCGTCTGCGCAGCTGCAGTCTCTCCAGACGGACAACCTCGATCTCGTCTACTTCGGGGCCGAAAATTACCTCACACCCCACGTCGCCCGGTGCTTCGAGAGTGCCCTGCAACACGACCGGAAGCTGTTCGACTGGACCCCGTCGGAGAGGGTCACCGTCTTCCTCAACGACTTTGGCGACAGCGGCAACGCTGCTGCAACTGCCATCCCAGTAGACCGCATCGCGGTGACGATCGAGCCGTTCTCCCACGTCTTCGAGGTCATTCTCGCCAACGAGCGGATGAATATGATCATGAACCACGAGCTGATTCACGTGATGGCCGTGGACAAGGCCGCGGCCAGGGACCGCACCTACAGGAAGTTCTTCGGCGGCAAGGTCCTCCCGACCTCGGAGAACCCGCTGTCGATGATCTACTCCTACTACACGACACCTCGCCTCTATGCGCCTTCGTGGTACCACGAGGGGATTGCAGTCTTCATGGAAACCTGGAGAACCGGTGGTTTCGGGCGCTCTTTGGGGGCCTACGACGAAATGGTCTTCCGGACCAAGGTCGCGGACGACGCCGAGATCTACGACCTCGTCGGGTTGGCGTCGGCCGCCACCAAGCTCGACTTTCAGGTAGGGGTCAACTCCTACCTCTACGGCACCAGGTTCGTGAGCTACCTCGCTCTTACGTATGGCCCGGAGAAGGTGATCCGGTGGGTCTCCCGCGGCGAAGGCAGCCAGCCCGGATACCGCGGAGAGTTCAAGGCCGTCTTCGGCGAGCCGCTGCCAACGGTCTGGTCGCGCTGGATCGCCTGGGAGCGTTCATTCCAGCAGGAGAACCTCGCGCGCCTGCGCCAGAACCCGATCACTGTCTACCGGCGGGTGACCGAGAGGGCGCTCGGGTCCGTGTCACGGGCTTTGGTGGACCGCACCACCAACACGGCGTACCTCGGGGTCCACTCCCCGGGGCAGGTCTCGCACCTCGCCTCGATCGACCTCACGAATGGCAAGATGAAGAAGCTTTGCGAGGTGAAGGGGCCTGCTGTATTCACGGTCGCTTCGATTGCTTTCGACCCGGAGAGCCGCACGCTGTTCTACACAACGAACAACAACGACTGGCGCGACCTGCGTGGCATCAACGTGGACACCGGGCGGTCGAGAACGTACATGAAGACCGGTCGCATCGGCGACCTCGCCTTCAATCTCGCCGACAAGTCCCTCTGGGGCGTGCGCACGTACAACGGGATCTCGACGCTGGTGCGGATCCCCCCCCCGTACACCGAGTGGCATCAGGTCCGCTCCTTCGACTACGGCACCGACATCTACGACCTCGACATCTCACCCGACGGCAAGCAGATGGTCGCTGCGCTCACGAAGCCCAGCGGAAACCAGTCGCTCGTAATGATGAGCACCGCTTCACTGCTCGCCGGCGATGTGAGCTTTGAGGTTCTATCCGACTTCGAGAACTCCTCGCCGGCGAACTTCGTGTTCTCCCCCGACGGGCGCTACCTCGTCGGCTCCTCCTTCTACTCCGGTGTCTCAAACCTCTATAAGGTGGATCTCCGGACGAAAGACGTCAAGGTAATCACGAATGCAGACACGGGCTACTTCCGTCCCGTTCCGCTTTCCGGTGATGACGTGCTTGCGTTCCGTTACACGGGGAAGGGTTTCCTGCCGGTGATCATCTCGCCCCAACCGGTGGCGAATGTCAACGCGATCACATTTCTCGGACAGAAGGTCGTCGAGAGCTACCCCATCGTCAAGGAGTGGAAGCTCCCCCCGCCCTCTTCGATCAACCTTGCCCCGATGATCCGGAGCGAGGCTCCCTACAGCCCGTTCGCGACCCTCAAGAAGCGCTCGCTCTACCCCATCGTCGAGGGCTACAAGACCTATGGCGCCATCGGCATGAGGCTGAACCTTGCCGACACCATCGGCTACGACAGACTCAACATGTCCGCGTCGTACACGCCGAACACTGATTTGCCGACCGACCAGAGGTTCCATTTCAAGGCGGCCTACACCTACCTGGGCTGGAAGCTGATCGGGACCTACAACTACGCGAACTTCTACGACCTCTTTGGACCCATGAAGGAGAGCTTCAAGGGTTACTCGCTCGGGATGGAGTACAAACGCTACCTGATCTACGACCAGCCGAACCGCACGCTCGACTGGGCCTTCGACGTAGCCGGCTTCGGCGGCCTCGACACGCTGCCCGGTTACCAGAACGTCCCCGTCACAGCGACGAGGCTCGGCACGGCGCACCTCAGCCTCGGCTACAAGAACGTCCGCAGCTCGCTGGGCTCGGTGGAGCCCGAGAAGGGCCTGGAGTGGAGGGCCACGGCCTCAGAGTATTACGCGGTGAGCGAGAGCTTCCCCAAGCTCCGGCTCGACCTGAACCTCGGGTTGCCCCTCCCGATTTCCCACAGCTCGGTGTGGCTGTACGCCTCCGGCGGCGTCTCCGGCGGAAACTCGGCGGAGCCTTACGGCAACTTCTACTTCGGCAGCTTCGGCAACAACTATGTGGACGACAAGGAGTACCGCAGGTACCACGAGCCGGGCAGCTTTCCAGGTGTGAAGATCGACGAGATCTCCGGCCACAACTACACGAAGGCGCTCCTCGAGCTCAACCTGCCCCCGATCGTCTTCAAGCACCTCGGCACGCCGTCGCTGTTCGCCAACTGGGCCAGCCTCGCGCTCTTCGCAGGAGGGATCGTCACCAACCCGGCCGACTCGAACCTCCGGCAGACGTACTACGACGCCGGCGCACAGCTCGACATCCGCCTCGTCGGGATGTCCCTCCACCAGTTCACGATCTCGTTCGGCTACGCCGCCGCCTTCCAGGGCGGGCACAAGATCTCCGACGAGTTCATGGCTTCGTTCAAGATCCCGTTCTACGAGTGATGCCGGGGGCTCAGCTTCGCACGGCGAACGTCACGACGTTGCGGTGGCCGTCCCGCCTGTAGCTGACCTCATCCACCATGCGCCGCATCAGCAGCAGACCGAGGCCACCCGGTGAGCGCTCGCTCAGGGGCATCGAGACGTCGGGCTCCGCGGCAGCCGTCGGATCGAACGGGCTCCCCTCGTCGCTCAGCTCGACCACGAGCGTCGGTCCTTCGCGCCGAACCGCGACCCAGACGGAGCCGTTCCCGCCGGGATAGGCGTACCTGCAGACGTTGGTGGCCCACTCCTCGATCGCGAGGTCGAGGCGCGCCACTTTCTCCCCCGGGACACCGACGTCCGCCGCGAGACCGGTCACGTATGACCCGATCTCCTGGATGTTGCCGGGCGTCGCGGGAAAGGTGCGCCTCGCGACCCCTGCACCCGGTCTACGAGGCTGCGATGGCACTTTCAACGTCGGGAAAGATGGACAGGACCGTCTCAAAGCCCGAGATGGCGAATACTTCCTTCACGAGCCCCTTCAGCCCGGCGACCGCGAACCGAGCGTTTCGCTCCTGCGCGCGCTTGGCGGCCCCCAGGATGCTGCTCAGGCCGGCGCTCGAGACGTAGTCGAGACCCGAGAGATCGAGCACGACGTTGCCCCTCCCCGCGTCGATCCACGCCGCACACCGCTCGGTGAAGCGCCCGACCGTCACGCTGTCCAGTCGCCCTTTGAGGGCCAGGACCGACCACCCCTGGTCGTCCCGTTCGCTCAGCTCCAGCAGCCGCTCCGCTCGCGTCGCCATTGACCGTCCTGCCTCCTCCCGCTCCTGCGGATCGAACATGGCCATTATTGCTGCTCCTGGTCGGTCTGACAAGGCCGATCGGTCTCAGCCCGAGGCGCTCTCTTTGAGCGCCCGGAGCCCCCACAGGTCGCGGGGGCTCCAGTGCAGGAACGGGGCCAGCGCCAGCTTGCCGGTCGGGCCGATGCTCCTCTCGAGGAAGGTGAGCTCGTGCAGCAGGTCGCCGATCGCCGGGTCGGGAGCCGGCGTGAAGCCGGCCTCCTTCATCAGAAGGCGACCCTTCGCCTTGATCTTCAGCTCCACCGACATCTGGAGGTAGCACAGCATGTCGGCGAGCACCTCGCCGGGAAACCGGTCGCGCAGCGTGCGCATGTATTGGCCCACCCGCGTGTCCCTCACCTCACCCGACCGCAGCATGTCCAGCAGATCCACGTCGGAGCCGAGCCCCACCTCGAGCCAGTCGCGCAGCAAACGCTCACTGCGGGCAAACACGGCAAAGACGAGGAGAGGGAACGTCGAAACCAGCGCCAGCGTGAAGACGAGCGGCGAAAGATAGAAGCTGTTGAAGAGAACGTGGCTAGCTACCGCAATGCCGAGCCCGGGCAGAAACACAAAGGGTCTCTCGCTACCCCTCATGTCGGCGAGCAGCTTCGAGACGATCCCCATGATGGCGGTGGCGCCGCCGTGCAGCAACGCGGTGCCGAACCCTCGCACGCCCCACAGGAGGAGGTTGGCATCGCTGACGGCCGACAGGTAGTGGATGTTCTCGACGGTTGCGAACCCGGCCCCGGTAGCGAAGCCGAGAATGGCGGAGTCAACCATGAATCCGATTCGCCTCGTCCTGATCAGGTAGACGATCACCAACCCCTTGGCCGCCTCTTCGAGGGGCGGGGCGATGAACCTGATGTAGGTCGTCGCATCGCAGAGCCCCGAGCCGATCACCGACCGGGCCAGCAGCAGGCAGCCGACCGCAATCACGGACCCCGTGACGATCGCCCGGAGCAGGCTTCCCGCCCTCACGAGCTTGAAAGAGTCGAGCGCAAAGAGTGCCACGAGGAAGAGAAACACCGGCACGAGGCTGAGGACGACCCTGACCAGTTCGCTCATCCGCCTGGAGTCTACCCCGGCAGGCGATGTGACGGGAAACACCGGATCTCGACCCGTTCCCGCCATTGGGGAATGTCACGAGAGATATCTGGGTTTTGTGCGTCATGACTGGCGCTCAGCAACTGGCGCAGGGAGGTATCTTGTGACGAAATCAAGGTTCTTGGGCGTCTTGGGCACGGCCCTGCTGCTCTCTGGCACTGCGTCGCCTCAAGGCATGATGGGTGGGAGTCCCGGGGGCATGCCCAACGGCACCGGGATGGTGGTCCTGGCCAGCGACGGCTCGCTGCTGGTCACCCAGATGGGAATGTCGATGATGGGCGGCCCCGGGGGAAGCGGCAGCGCCTCGCTCCAGCGCGCCTTCGTCGACCTCGGCAGCAACGGCCAGGAGCGTTGGCGCGCGACCTTCACCCAGGGATGGCCGATGATGGCCGCCAGCAACGGCGACCTCGTCGTGGTCGTCGTCATGAACAACGCCTTCATGTGGCGGTCGATGTCCGGTTCCGGGTGGTTCCCGTGGGGCAACCAGCCGCAGGGGGGCGTCGAGCATGCGGCGCTGGTCGGTCTCGACCTCGCCACCGGCACGCAGCGCTGGCTCACCACGCTTCCCGGCGACATGGGCTCGCTTCCCCAGTACACCACGGACGGTTCCCGCCTCTACGTGTCCGTCACCGACTTCGGGCAGGCCGGAATGATGGGCAGCAGCTCGATGCGGCAGGGTGACACCGGTGGGTGGGCCACCCAGATGACTAACAAGGTCGTCGCCCTCACCCGCGGCGGCACCGTCTTGTGGACCCTGGACCTCTCGCAGTCGGGCAGGATGATGCCGTGAGCAGACATTCCATGAGAAAGCTCGTTCCTTCCTTCCTGGTGGTAGTGGTCGCTTTGCTCGCCCTGCCCGTTTCGGCGGCCCCTTCGGGGCACCTCGAGGGCTACATCCCCCAGGCCGCACACCTGTCGGGCAAGTTCAACTCGTTTTGGACCACAGATGTCTGGATCTACACCGAGTCGGCAACCAAGGTGCACCTGTGGTTCAACCAGACGGGACGTGACAACACGAACGTTCAAAGCGTCGTCATCCCGCTGACGGGCCCGGTTACGTTCCTTCCCGACATTCTGCAGAACACCTTCGTCGTCTCGTCCACCAAGGGCAGCATCCACTACCTGGCGGATGGCCAGGTCGAGGTGGTGAGCAGGACCTGGACACCCGGCAAGGACGGCGGTAGCTACGGTCAGGTGATCTACGGCATGCCGGTCTCGATGGCCGCGATGCCGGGCGCAGGTCCCTCCGGCTCGTTGCGCATGCTTGTCAACGAGACCGACGGCTTCCGCGTCAATCTCGGCCTTGCGAACGTGACCTCTTCGCCCGTTACCGTGACCGTCGAGGTATTCACGGCCGACGGCCAAGCCGCGCCTGGCGCCTCGTCGTTTGCCATGACACTTCAGCCGTACGACATGCAGCAGAAGGACGACATCCTGGCGGCACTCCCGGCTGGGCAGCGCCAGGGGTTGATCGTGCGCGCCAGCGTGAGCGCGGGTGACGGTGCGATCCTGGGCTACCTGTCGGTGGTCGACAACACCACCAACGCCGCCAACTACCAGGAGGCGTTCCGGTTCGGATTCTGAAGTCATCCGCCGGGCCCTGTTACCCTTGGGTCGCGGGCGGCAAAGTTGGCCGTTGAAAGGGAGGTCTAGACATGCAGAGAAACCTCGTTGTTTTGGTCGCGGCGGCGCTGCTGTTGGGCGCGGCCGTGAGTGTGGCGATGGACAAGCCGGCGCCCAAGCCGCAGACCACGTGCCCGGTGACCGGGAAAGCGGTCGACGCGAAGACCAGTCCCCACGTGGACTGGCAGGGGCAGCGAATCTACTTCGCCGACACGGCCGCCGCCGACTCCTTCCGAAAGGATCCGGAGAAGGTATTTGCCAAGATCGCCGCGGAAGGGGTGACCCTCGAGAACATTCAAACGACCTGCCCCGTGAGCGGCGAAAACCTCGAGGGGGGCGACATGGGCCCACCGGTTGCGGTCAGCTACAAGGGGCGAACGGTCATGTTCTGCTGCAACATGTGCCCACCCAAGTTCGAGAAGGACCCGGCGAAGTACCTCGCCAAGCTCCCGGGTGAGCAGCCCGCTACCAAGTAGCCGCCGGCGCTCCGGCGAACACGGTGTATCCGAAGGCCCGCCTCGCCCATCGGGGCGGGCCCCGTGGTCTCTCGCTACCCTACTCCTCGCAGCCCATGCCAGAAGTCGCCGGCGGGCTCCCACCGTGCGAGCCGCCCGTGGGGCGGGGCACCTGTGTTGTTCTCTCGACCTGGATCGTGGAGTGGTCGATCCCGAAGCGGTCGTGGATGGCAGTGCGGACGCGCCACAGGACGTCATCGGGGCAGTCGGGCTCGACCACCACGTGCGCGGAGAGCGCCACGAACCCGCTGGTGATCGTCCAGACGTGCAGGTCGTGGACGGCCCTG
>JALHTD010000324.1 GCA_022865555.1 Thermoanaerobaculaceae bacterium
CGCCGACCGACGTCGAGATGGCCCGGGCGGTGTGCTCCCGGATCGGCATCCCGCACCACGTCCTCGAGATGAGCGGCGCGTTCCGTCGTGCGGTGATCGAGCCGTTCGTGGAGTCGTATCTGGCGGGCGAGACACCGCTGCCCTGCGCGCACTGCAACGCCCGCGTCAAGTTCGGCGACCTGCTGGAGGCCTCGGCACGAATGGGAGCCGTGGCCCTCGCCACCGGACACTACGCCCGAATCGAGCGCGAGGGCGATGGGTTTGTCCTGCGGCGCGGCCGCGACGCGGACAAGGACCAGTCGTACTTCCTGTTCACCCTCACGCCCCAGCAGCTGGAGCGCGTGCGGCTGCCCCTCGGCGGGCTCACCAAGCGGGGGGTGCGGGCCGTGGCCGCCGAGCTCGGGCTGCCCAACGCGGCCCGCCAGGACAGTCAGGAGGTCTGCTTCGTGCCGGAGGGAGGCTCCTACGTCCAGGTCTTGGAGACGCTCGCGCCGGAGCGGCTGCCCGGGGAAGGGGAGGTCGTGGACGAAAGCGGGCGCGTCCTGGGACGGCACGGTGGCTATCACCGGTTCACCGTCGGCCAGCGGCGCGGCCTCGGCATCGCCGGCGGACGTCGGCTGTACGTCCTTGAGGTGCAGCCCTCGACCAACCGGGTAGTCGTCGGCACTCAGCCGGAAGCGTTTCGCCGGAAGCTGCACCTCCGGGAGGTGAACTGGCTCGCACCCCGCACGGGAGCCCCGGTCGAGGCCGAAGTGCAGGTGCGCTCCCGCCACCAGCCCGTCAGCGCGACCGTCCGGCTCTCGGACGACGGGACCGCGGAGGTCGAGTTCGCCCAGCCGGTGCTGGCGCCCGCGCCGGGGCAGGCGGCGGTCTGCTACGACGGGGACAGGCTGCTCGGAGGAGGCTGGATCACAACGTGCTCGTGAGCGAGCGTCGGTCCAGCGCCCTTGGAGAGACAGCGGTGTGGTGGGATCCTTCGCCCCGTCCTGCATGGCAGGAACGGGACTCAGGATGACCCCGCCTGCGGCCGGGTCACATCGTTTGCACGCCGGTTGGCATCTGCGGCCCCTCGGGGATGTCCCCGAAGTTGCGCTCGTAGATCGTCACGTTCTCGGTCAGCGCTCGCAGCAACTGTTTGAGGTGCACCGGGGTCATCACGATTCGCGTCACGACCTGTACGTCGTCGCGGCCCGGGACCATGCGCCCGAAGTCGATGATGAATTCGGCGAAGTTGTGGACGATGGAGGCGAAGTTTGCGTACGTCCCGAGCGCCTGCTGGTCGCTCACAACGATCTTGATCTGGCTTCCACCCTCGCGCTTTTCCATGTCGCCTCCATGGGCATTGTAGCGTGTGGCTGAGGGAAAGCTCCGGTGGCAGGTGCCGATCCGGCCGATTCGCCGCAGGCTGACACCGATTCAAGCTCCCCGAGCTGGTGCGCCGTGCGGCTCGGGCCTACCGGCCTCGACCGCGCCGATGTTCGGCCAGGATCGCAAGAACGGCCTCGCGCCAGGCTGCCGCGCAGTGCTCGAGAGTGCGCTCGGACCTCACGTAACTCTGGCTCTGGGCGGCGATGCTGCTTCTCAAAGCGGCATCCTTGGCGAGCGTCTCGAGCGCCTCGTACCACTCGGCGGGCGAGCTGCCTACGAGGATGCCGGTCTCACCCTGGCGAACCGTCTGGAGGTAGGGCGGAACCGCACTGTACAGACCCGGGAAGCCGAGCGCGCTGTAGTCGAGGAACTTGATGTCGGACTTCCCGTGGTTGAGCGGTGAATCTGCGAGCGGCGCGATCGCGATGTCCCAGCTGAGATTCCGCCTCATCCAGCCGACGAACTCCGGGTACTCGATGCTCTCAGGCGGCACTTCGAGCTTTCTCACCGGAAGGCCATCGAACAGGGCGAGCCAGCCGGGGTCCGAGATCCCGCCCACGATCTGGAACTCGATGGTCCCGGCGTTCCGGCGCAGCAGCGTCCGGAGCGGCTGGACGACGAGCATGAGGTCGGACTCGTGCGTCAAAGTTCCCATGAAGCCGACTACGAGCCTCCCGCCGGCCCCGCGCGCACCGTCGGCGGTGCCGGCGAAGAAGAGTCGCTCGTCGAGTGCGTGGGGCACGACGGACACCCGCGGGTTAAGCGGCGCGAACCGTCTCTTGAGGAACGGGGTGGACACAATGACGCCTGCCGCTGCCCTGCACAGCGTGCGGACGATCGTGCGGCTGGGGGAAGGGATCGAAGAGGCTTCGAGGAGCGCGTCGTCGACCGTGTAAACGAGGCACGCGCCGTCGGCGCTGGCGCGCGCCACGAGTTCGTCGGCCTCGATGACGTTCGTGTGCGGATCCCAGGCACGCTCGACGATTACAACGTCCGCCGGCGCGTAGTCGAAGGAGGCCGACACCGCAAGATGGGGCCGGTTGACGGGATGGGCGAGTGGGAGGAGGTTGCGTATATGGGAGCAGCCGTACGTTCGACGGTCGCCGGCGTGCTCGGAAATGACATGAACCGAGATCGTGGCCACGCGTCACTCCCCCTCGGTCGGGAAGAGGGTCGCGAGGATGCGGAACGCCGCCTGCTCCGGCGAGAAGCGGCAGACGTCGAGCATCCCCTGCCTGCCCAACCGTTGACACAGTAGCCTGTCCTCGACGAGCGCCTCGAGAGCGGCGACGCAGTCGCTCGGTTTGCTGGACTCCACCAGCAGCGCGTTCTCGCGGTGGCGAGCGAAGCTACCCACGCCCCCCGAGCGGGGCAGGATCGCCGTTGCCCCGCACGCCATGGCCTCCATCGCGGTGAGGCCCATGGCCTGGTACTCCGAGAAGTCGGCGAACACGTCGATTTCGTTGAGCAGGGCGGCGAGGCGCGGCCGCGTGAGCATGCCGGCGTGGCGCCACCTGAAATCGGTCGCG
>JALHTD010000325.1 GCA_022865555.1 Thermoanaerobaculaceae bacterium
CGACCCGGCGAGCGGCCCGCGGAGCAGGCTGCGGTCCTGTTCGCACGCCTTCACGTACGCCTCCACGCCGCCCTCGCCGTGCGGCGTGTACTTGAAATCGGCGCCGTAGTGAACCGCGTCGGATGAGATCACGACCGCCACGTCACGGCCGAGCTGCCAGCGGCGCCACGTGATCTCCTGAGCCAGAGCCGAGGCGAGGTGCCCGGCCAGCTCCTCCATGCGTGCGAAACCCATGGCCGGGACGATTACAGACACGATCTGAACGTCTGGCCGCATGTGCCGCAGCCAGTAGACGACCGCCTCGAGGGAGTGCTCGGAATCGTGGGCCGCGTTGTCCCGCACGAAGTCGCCCTTGGGCAGCAGGGCGAGCATCTCCTCGCGGATCCCCGAGACCGGGACGTCCCCGTCGGGTGTGCGCCAGGCCTTGTAGGAGTCGAACACCAGCACGTCGTGGGAGCCGAACCGGCGGTACTTGTGGAAAACACCCACAAGGATGACGGTCTTCGCGGTGACCAGCGGCAGCACCTGGCGGTAGACGCGCCCGGCAAAGATGTAGTCGTCGTGAGGGCAGATCACGCCGGCGACGCCCGACGGGGGCGCCTCGCCGAGCTTCTCGGGCAGCGGCGGCGTGACCGAGAGCTCCCACACCCTGGCCATCTGCTCGGGCTTCGACGCGAAGCCCACCGCGTCCTGCTGACCGCGGACGTCGCCCTGGGACGGGATACCCATCGTTTTCCGGACCTCCTCCAGGGTGGGCGGCGTGGTCTGCGCCGGCTGCAGCGCCGCCTGCGCCAGGAGTTGTCCGGCGCCGGCAAAGAGAACAAGGGCCATTGTCCGGATGTGCATCCCCCTACCTCCGATCTCAGGTTTCAGTCCGACCGTGCCTTCTCCAGCAGTGCGGCAGCGGCACGGTTGCCGGAGCGGACGGCGTAATTCTGGCCGCGGTCCTCGGGGTAAATCTGCGCCATGCAGGCGTGGTGGAGGCCGGGGATCGGCGTGTCGAACGGCGGGATCTGCGAGCCGTAGTCGCGCGGGATTACGGGCTGCGCGTAGGCGGCTTTGAAGTGGTGCCTCGCGAGCACCCAGGAGTCGTCGAACTCCGGGTTGATTTTTTGCAGGAAAGGCCGGTAGGTGGCCCACACCTCGTCGTCGCGGGCGTTCCATAGAGCGTGGCCCTGAAACAGGTACTTGGAGATGTAGAGCAGGTGGCGGCCGCCGTAGCGCTCGCGCGGGATGTAGTTGGTGTGCTCGATCAGGCCCCCGAACGGGAACTCCGGGTCCGCGATGTTGAGCCAGTAGTAGGGCGACAGCGACCGGGAAAGCTCCAGCACGACGCACAGCGCCGCAGTGGCGGGCAGACCGCCGAGACGCGAGCGGTATTCCTCCGGAAAGTGCTCGCCCGCGACGCGCAGCAGCTCCGCGGGTGCGGCGGTGAAGAGGACCCTGGGGAACCTCTCGGAGCCGGCCCTGGTGTGCACCTCCAGGTCTTCGGAGGCGGGCACGATCCGCTTCACCGGCGTAGCGAGCTCCAGCCGTGCGCCGGCCTCGCGCAGCCTCGTCGCCAGCGCGTCCACGAGCCGTCCGAACGAGCCGCGCATGTACCCGAGGCGCTCCCCCATGCCGGTGGCCGAGCGCGAGCGACCGCGCAGGAAGACCTTCCCCCACAGCCACACCATCGCGACCTCGTCGGCCTTCTCGGCAAACTTCTGGTGCAGCAGCGGACCCCACACGGCGTCGTAGGCCCTTCGCCCCGCGTGCTTGAGGATCCACTCGCGGGCGGTCACGCGCTCGAACTTGGTGAAGTCGGCGGTCCGGTTCAGGAGCAGGGTCGAAAAGCCGAAGCGGAACTTATCCACCCAGGGCAGGGGAGCGAACTTCAGGAGCGAGACCGGTGTCCCGAAATCCCAGAGGCGCTTTTTCGAGTAGATCCCCATGCGCGAGGGGAGCCACTCAATTTCGGTCGCGAGCCCCAGCTCCTCCGCGAGTGCCACGTAGTCCGTGTCGGTGGTGAAGAGGTGGTGGTAGTAACACTCGAGCCGCTCGCCGCCGACGTCGAAAGTGGCGACGAGGCCGCCCGCCTCGGGGTAGCGCTCGAACACCGTGACCTTCCAACCGGCCTTGGCGAGGCGGTAGGCAGCCACCAGGCCGGTGAGCCCGGCGCCAACCACCGCACATTCGCGAGAGGGAGCCGTCACCTCGTCAAGGATAGCGTGAATCGCTTCGGCGCCCCCAGCGGGCCTGCGTGCCCGGTCAGCGCCGCCTCGCAGGTCTATACTCGCGACCGGAGCCGGGCCGGAGGTCGAAGCGCCCGCCGTGGACGGCGATGCGCCGGGTCGGGCCCGGGCAGGAGCACGACATGCAACCGGATCCCAGCAGGCTGCTCGAGAGGATCGGCGTCACGTTCCCGCTGATCGGCTTCTACGACGCGCCGGATGCTTCGCCGTTCGCGCCGGTGGTGGAGGTCGAGCCGGGCCAGCAGAGGTGCCTCTTCGCCTTCTTCACCCGCTGGCTCGCCGGGGACACCCTCCGCATGACGAGGGAGAGCTACGGGTGCAGGGGAGCCGGTTCGTGCTTGCTGGGCGTGGCGACCCGCTCGCAAGAGGACCTGATCACCTTCCTGGTGGACGAGGAGGGGCTGAAGAGCTCGCGCGACCTCATGCGCCGGTGGATAGATCGACGCGGCTCGTACGTCCCGGAGCACGCCAACCTGCTGATCGGGCCGCTCCGCCCGGATCAGTACGGTCACCTGAAAACCGTTACGTTCTACGTCAACCCCGACCAGCTCGCGGCGCTCATCCTGGGTGCCAACTACCACAGCGGGCCGGACGATCCCGCCCCGGTCGCGGCTCCCTTCGGCTCGGGGTGCTCGCAGTTGCTCCCGCTCTTTGCCGACCTCGCGGTTCCGCAGGCGATCGTCGGCGCGACCGACATCGCCATGCGCCAGTGGCTTCCGCCGGACACGCTGGCGTTCACCGTCACAATACCGATGTTCGCGCAACTGTGTGAACTCGACGAGAAGAGTTTTCTGTACAAGCCCTTCCTCCGGCGTCTGCAGGACGTCCGAACACGGGCCTAGACGGCTGAGCACGCTCCCAAGGGTTCGCGTCCGCCCCTGGGTCAATTGGACGCTTTCTCGCGGTCAATCAGCCGTGACACCTGTTGGAGGGGCAAGCGTCCTGGGTGTGGACGGTCATCACTCAGGGCTGCGCTACGGTTTGTCGCCACCTACGGCGACACCCGCCCTGCGCGGGTCGCCGGCGCCCACGGCCTCGCCGGTGGACGGGTCGAACATGGCGAGGTTGACGCCCCCGAAGGCGAGCAGGTCAATGGGGCGCGGCGGGAAGCAGAGTGTGTAGATGTCCGGGAAGCCGCGGCGAATCAGCTCCGACACGTCTTCGTCCGTGTTCGGCGCCGCCATCTCGATGAGCACCCTCGGGTTTTGTTTGCCGTCCCAGAGCACTCGTGCCGCCGACACCGCCTCGGCCGGGCTCATCCCCCGGTCCACCACGTTCACGATCGCGCCGACGACTGTCGAGGTGATCCGTGCGCTGCCCGGCCCGCCGAGCACGAGGGCGGGCTTGCCACCGCGCAGCACGATCGTGGGGGTCATCGTGTGGGGCAGCGCGTTGCCGGGGCGGGGGTACGTCCGGCTTCCCGGTGATGCGGGGTCGTAGAACGCAAGCGTCGCGTTGTACGGAAACCCGAGCCCGGGCGTGGCGACGCATGCTCCGAATTCCTCGTTGAAGGTCAGGCTCGCCGCCACCGCGTTGCCTCGACTGTCGACCACCGAGATGTGCGTTGACCCCTCCTGGCGTGGTGGGATCAGGTCTCTATCGAGGATTTCCCGGACGCGCAAGGCGCGGTTTGGGCGGATCTGAGCGGCCCGTTGGGCGGCGCGCTGTGGGTCGAGCATCTGGAGAGCCTCGAGCGGTCCCGCGTTTTGCGAAGCGTACAGATCGTAGAGCGCAATGCGGGTAGCCTCGATCATGGTCACCCGGGTATCCACCGAGTCGGTGTTGAGCATCTCTCGGGAGAACCTGTCGAGTATCTGGAGCGCCTCGATCACTGCCGCCCCGCCGGCAGGCGGCGGGAAGGCAACAACATCCAATCCCCGGTATCTTCCCCGCACCGGCGCGCGCTCGAGGGGGTAGACCATGGCCAGATCGGCCTTGCGCAGGTAGCCGCCGTTGGCTCTCATGTCGGCATCGATCTCGTCGGCGATCTCCCCGACGTAGAAGTCACGGACCCCTCGCCGGGCCAGACGACGCATCGTTGCCGCCAGTTCGTCCATGCAAAAGGTGTGATCGAGGCCCCACGGGTCCAGCGAGGGCCTCAGGAAGATGTCCCGCATGGTCGGGTTGGAGCGCAGCTTCCACCCGTAAGCGCCGATGATGGCGTGCTCGTGGGGCGGGAGGCGGAAGCCGAACTCGGCGATCTCTATCGCCGGCGCAACCACCTGGGCGAAACTCTTGGTCCCGTACCGCTCCAGCGCGTACCCCAGGGCTGCGAGGCCCCCCGGCGCGGCCACAGTCCTGTAGCCGAACTCGAACCCGTCGTCGATCTGTCTCTGGAGTTCAGGGGCGTTCACCCGCAGGGGAACGGCACCTGAACCGTCGATGGCAACGTCGCGCCCGCTCGCGAGGTGAATGAGGATCCAGGCGTTACCTCCGATCCCGGAGGCCTCCGCCTCCGAGACGCCGAGCGCCAACGCCGCGGCCACCGCGGCATCGACGGCGTTGCCGCCCTGGTAGAGGATTCGGGCACCTGCTGCTGCGGCCTCGCGGGTGTTGGCCACAACGACGCCGTTCGTGCTGCGAACCTCGGTGGTGCGCAGCTCCTCGGGCAAATCCTGGGCCCGAGCCGACCCCCTGCCGACCAGCAGCGCGGCGGCGAGGGTCGCGGCAGCAGCGCACGCCACACCGCGGCGAGGCTCAATTGACGTCATCGCTCCCATCCGGGTCGAGGAACGCCGGCAGCGTGTAGCGGCCGCCATCGGAGAGCGCGGGCGGCTCCTCGCTCTCCTGCACCTGCCAGCGCTGGTAGGTCTCCTCCGGCAGCTCGGACACGAAGCGGGAGGGTTCCAGGATCACGTCCACGCGGTAGCGGTCGCGCGCGACCAGCGGGTAGCACAGCAGCAGCTCGTCCTTGGCCCTCGTGCAGGCGACGTAGAACAGCCGCCGCTCCTCCTCCATGTCCTCGGCGCGGGCGGTAGGGAAGCGACCCTCCGCCAGCCAGACGAGAAACACCGCCCTCCACTCGAGTCCCTTGGCCTGATGGACGGTGGAGAGCGTGACTCGCTCCCTCTCGCCCTCCTCCGTGGCCACATCCTCGCCGGAAAGATCGTTCATCAGCGTGACCTCGTCCAGGAACGGGTCCAGGCTCTCGTAGCCGTCGGCGAAGAGGGCCAGCTGCTCCAGGTCGTCCAGTCGAGCGGAGGCGTTGTCCATCTGGGCGCGCACGTACTCGCGGTAGCCCGACGCGATCACCTCTCGCACCATCTCGCCGGGCCGGGAGCACAGCTTCTCCAACCGTTTCACGAGCTCGGCGAGCTGCTTGAGCGAGTGCGCGGCCGCCCCCGGGAGCCCGAGCGTCTTGCCGTCCAGCTTGGGGAGCGCACCGAGTGGCTCGCCCGACTCGGAGAGCGCCTGCCAGACCCGCACCGCCAGGCGCTGCCCCAGGCGGGGCTTGAGGCGCGCCATCCGGGTGAACGCCACCTCGTCGCGCGGGTTGGCCAGGAAGCGCAGGTGCGCCACCACGTCCTTCACGTGCCGCTGCTCGAAGAATCGCAGCCCCGAACGAACCTCGTAGGGGATGTTGCGCCTGGTGAGCTCCACCTCCAGCTCCAGCGAGTGGGCGTGGTTGCGGTAGAGCACCGCGATCTCGGGGAGAGGCACGCCCTCGTCGAGCAGCTCCAGGATGCGCTGCGCCACGAACGCGGCTTGCGACTCCGGCGACGGCGCCGTGCACACGGCCGGTTGCTCGCCGCCCTCGCGCACCGGCCTCAGGTGCTTGGGGAACTGGCGCTCGTTGTGCGCGATCGAGGCGTTGGCCAGCGTCAGGATCGGGGGGAGCGAGCGGTAGTTGGTTTCGAGGCGGAACGTCGTGCAGTCGGGGTAGCGCTCGGGGAAGGAGAGGATGTTGGCGTACTCGGCGCCCCGGAACGCGTAGATCGACTGGGCGTCATCGCCCACGACCATCAGGTTGCGCCCGGCCCCGAGCATGAGGTCCACGATGTCCGCCTGGAGGCGGTTGGTGTCCTGGTACTCGTCCACCAGCACGTGGCGAAACCGCGTCGAGAGCTGCTTGAGCACGTCGTCGTGCCGGCGCAGGAGGAGCAGCCAGTTGAGCAGCAGGTCGTCGTAGTCCATGACGGACGAAGAGCGCTTGCGCTCCAGGTAGCGGCGGAACACGGCCTGCATCACCTCCAGGTCGCCGGAGAACTGCGGGAAGCGCGACGCGACGGTCTCCTCCAGGGAGCGCCCGGTGTTGATGACGAACGAGTAGACCTCGACGAGGACCGCCGCGCCGGGGAGCCGCCGCCCGGGCGTCGAGGGCACGACGTCCGAGAGCGCGTTCCCCATCAGGTCGCGGGCGTCCTCGCGGTCCAGGATCCCGTAGTTGGAGGGGTAGCCCAGGCGGTCCCCGAAGCGGCGCAGCAGGCGGTTGCCCACCGAGTGGAACGTCCCGCCCATCACGCGCCCCGCGTCACGGCCCAGCAGCAGGCCGACGCGCGAGAGCAGCTCGCGCGAGGCCCGGTTGGTGAAGGTGAGCAGCAGGATCGCGTTTGGCTCGACGCCGTCCTCGAGCAGGCGCGCCACGCGGTAGACGACCGTGCGGGTCTTACCCGATCCGGCGCCGGCCAGCACCAGCATCGGGCCGGCTGGGTGCATCACCACCGCCAGTTGCTCGGGGTTCAGCTCGCCCGGGTAGTCCACCTTGCGAGGCTGGCCCTCGGCAGGACGCAGCGCCACCTTGCGCGAGACCGGCTTGCCCCCCATGGGCGGAGCATACCGCAGCAGTCGCTTGTAGTGAGCCACGAAGCACAGCGGAGTGGCGTCGATTGCCGGCCGCTCCCACGGCACTCCGGCTTCGCTGCGCCGCGCCTGCGGGCCTCACTACGAACTCTCGCTCGGATTCAGCCACGAAGCGCAGCGGAGCGGTGTCGCTGACGCAGCTTCCTTCAGGAGACATGTGAGACAAAGTCTCAATTGGTAGATCGGCCGCGGCGAGAAGGCGCACGTTGCCAAAGCATTCGGCTGCACTTAGTATGATTCGGTGCAGGGGGCCGGCACTCCTGGCGCCGGATTCGCGAGTCCGAACCGTCGCGCGTTGCCAAGCACTGCGGCGGCCCGGAGGCTTGAGTGTTCAAGGTAGTCACCAAAGAAGAAATCGCGCCCAAGTTCCACCGCTTCGTCGTCGAGGCGCCGGAGATCGCGCGCAAACACCGTCCCGGGCAGTTCGTCATGGTGCTCCCGA
>JALHTD010000326.1 GCA_022865555.1 Thermoanaerobaculaceae bacterium
CCTGCTGGAGGTGATGGAACGGCAGCACTACCCGGAGATCGCCCCGGCGCCCGATGCCGAGATCCTTCTCCCCTACGACATCACCGCCTGGACGATGCCGCTCGCGCTCGGGGTCGGCGCCGTCAGGGTTGAGGGCGAGGTGCGCGGAAGACTCGCCCCCATCGGATCGCTGTGGGTGGGGAGCGATACCCGTCCGATCGGGGAAGGGAACACGCTGGTCGTGCCGGCCGGGCAACTCGGCGGCTTCGCGGTGGCGAACCTCGCGCTCGCACAGGGAGCCTCCGTCGCGCGCATGACGGGCCCGGCGCAGGTCGCGGGGCAGGACCTCGCGGTGGGTTCGTTCGTGATTCAGGGCCTGGAGGGTGCAGCCCAGGCCAGGGTGCTGGCGGGTGCCGGCGTGACGCCCTTGCGAACGTCGGCAAGCCCCTCGGGTGCGAAGCCTTTGCGGCGCGCCGTCCTCGGTGTCTACCACCCCAACCTCGGCCTCGAGGACGCCGGCTGGCTGCGGTTCGTCTTCGAAAAGGCTTCCTTCCCGATGGAGGTGGTGGACAGCCCGGCGGTCAGCTCAGGCGCCTTTGTGGGCCGGGTGGAGGTGCTGGCCATCCCGCCGATGGAAGGCAGGGCGATTGTGGAGGGACCGCAGCAGCGCGGCCCCGCCTCACCCCCGCCCGAGTACCGGAAAGGGATCGGCAAGGAGGGGGTCGAGGCGATCAAACGCTTCTTCGCGGGCGGCGGCACCGTGATGGGCTTCGGGCCTTCGGCCGACTGGCTCGCCGACACCCTCGATCTGCCGGTGTCCGACACGCTCAGGGGCGTCAAGAGCGAGGAGTTCCGTTGCCCGGGCGCACTGCTGGCGCTGGAGGTGGACAACAGTGCGCCCCTGGGTTGGGGGATGCCCGCGCAGGTCGCGGCGATGATCGAGGGCGAAACGGTCTTTGCCACCCGGCCGGCGGTGGGCGAGCAGTCGCGGGTCGTTGCTGCACGCTTTCCCGACGCACCCCTCGTGCTCTCCGGTTGGATGCGTGGCGAGGAGAAGCTGCACCGCCGCGTCGCGGTGGTCGAGGTGCGGCGCGGCAAGGGGCGTGCGGTGCTCTTCTCCTTCGCGCCGTACTTCCGGGGGCAGACCGAGGCGACCCTCCCCCTCCTCTACAACGCCGTGATGGAGGAGATGATGGAGGCCCCGCCGGAGGCCGCCAAGGACTCGAAGGCGCCGGCGAAGCCGTAGAATAGGCAGCCAGGGGCGCTATGCTTGTCGGTGCGGGAGGTGGTGCTGGACACGATGCGGCTCGTTGAGCGGCAGGCCGAGCAGACCTCGTCACGCATCCTGTTCCTGGTGTTGGACGGTCTCGGCGACCTGCCACGCTACGGCGACGCGCTCACGCCCCTCGCGGCGGCCAAGAAGCCAAACCTGGACCTCCTTGCCAGGGACGGCTGCTGCGGCCGGTTCGACCCCGTGGGACCCGGCATCACCCCCGGGTCGGGTCCCGGCCACCTCGGCCTTTTCGGGTACGACCCGACGGAGTACGAGATCGGACGCGGCGTGCTCTCCGACGTGGGCATCGATTTCTCGCTTCAGCCGGGCGATGTCGCGGCGCGCTTCAACTTTTGTACCCTCGACTCGGACGGCTACATCTCCGACCGCAGGGCCGGACGCATCGAGACCGAGCAGAACCGCAGGCTCGTCGCTCGCCTCCGGGAGATCCCGGCGCCGCCCGGAGTCGAGATCTTCGTGGAAACCGAGGCTGAGCACCGTGGGGCGCTGATCGTGCGGGGGGAGAAGCTGGGTCACCGCCTGGCCGACACCGACCCCCAGAACACCGGCGTGCGGCCGCTGCCGGTGAAGGCCCTCGACGCCGGCTCCAAGACGACCGCGAAGATCGTCTCGGCGTTCGTCAAGGCCGCGCGCGAGGTGCTCAAGGACGAGCCCAAGGCCAACGGGATCCTCCTTCGGGGCTTCGACTCGCTACCGAAGATCCCCCCGCTTTCGGAGCGTTTCCAGTTGCGGCCGGTGTGCGTCGCCACCTATCCGATGTACCGGGGGCTCGCGCGGCTCGTCGGGATGGAGATGCCGCCCGCCCCACCCTCGCTCGCGGATTTTCCGGCGGTCGTGAGGGCAAACCGGGAAGGGCGGGACTTTTTCTTCGTGCACGTCAAGTACGCCGACAAGGCCGGCGAGGACGGTGACTTCAACCGCAAGCGAGAGGTCATCGAGGAGGTGGACCGGCTCATCCCCGAGCTGCTGGCGGACGGGTTCGAGGTGGTGGTCGTGACCGCGGACCACTCGACGCCGGTGGCCCACAAGGCGCACTCCTGGCACCCGGTGCCCGCGCTCGTGTGGGCGCCCGGCCGTGTCTTCCGCGACTCGGTTGCGACCTTCTCGGAGACCACCTGCATCGGCGGTGCGCTCGGGCGCATGCCGCTCCGCTTCCTCATGGCCGAGGCGCTGGCCGCTGCCGGCAAGCTTGCCAAGTTCGGCGCCTGAGGAAGTAGCCTTCCGACCGCCCACGGCGCAGCTAACAGCTCACAGCGGACAGCCGACAAGAGCTCGCAAGCGACGCCCCGGTCTCAGGCTGTCAGCTGTCGCCTGTCGGCCGCCGGCTGGGGTCGCGAAGTGGCTCGACGTGGATCACGACGCGTCCGAGGTGTGGGAGCCGTGCCCGCAGGGCGTGCTCGACCTGCTCGGTGACCGCGTGGGCGGTGGTAATGCCCGTGTCCGCGTCCAGGGCGCAGTGAAAGGAGATCGCGAGTTCGCCGCCGGTCCGCCGCACGGTCACGTTGTGCGGGTGGCAGTGGAGACTGTTGTCCCGCGCAAGCTCGTGCAGGACCTCGAGGACCCTGGCCTCGTCCTGCGGCTCCGCCCGGTACGTGGAGCCGGCGACGCCGGTGGGCTCGATGTGGGTGACGATGTGACCGACACCCGGGAGGGCCTCGCCCAGCGCTTTCTCGAACGCGGTGGCCTGCGCGTGGGCTGCTCCCACGCTCAGGGTGTCGTCGACCTCGAGGTGAAGCTCGACCGACCGCGAGCCGAGCACCTGCTCGACGTTGATGTCGTGGGCCGCGAGGCCCATTCGGGATGCGATCGCTCTCGCAACCCCCGGTGTGTCCTCCGCGCTGACCTCGCCTGTGGGCGCGGCCGGCTCCAGGTGGACGACGACGTCGGCGCGAGGCAGGAGTTCGCGCACCGCGGCCTCCGCCGCGGTGGCGACCTCGTGCGCGCGCTCGAGGACGATTTCGCGGCCGACGGTGAGGGTCACGTCCACAAAGGCCTCCGGGCCGCTGCGCCGCACCCGCACCCGCACCACGTTCAAGACACCGGAAACGCGGACAGCCTGGGCGATCTTGTCGTGCAGTCCCGGCGGCACCTCGTCGAGAAGGTGCCCAATCGTCTTGCGCCCGAGCTGGACGCTCACCCACACGACGATCGCAGCGACGCCCAGGGCTGCGAGCGCATCCGCCTTGAGAAGCCAGTGGAGGCCCGGCCGAGTGGACAGCAGTACACCCAGCAGGCCAAGGAGGACGACAGACGAGGACCAGATGTCGGTCGAGAAGTGGAGGGCGTCGGCCTCGAGCGCCTGGCTGTCGTACTTCTTGGCGGCGCGGCTGAGAGCGCGTGAGCGCGACACGTCGACGATGATCGAGGTCACCATGACCGCGAAGGCCCAAACGTTCGCCTCGACGTCGACCTGCTTAAAGAACAGGCGCTGTACCGCTTCGTAGATGATCCAGCCGCACGTGACCAGGAGCAGCACCGTCTCGAAGAGCGCCGAGAGGTTCTCCACCTTGCCGTGTCCATAGGTGTGCTCTCGGTCGGCGGGACGGCCCGAAGCCCGCACTGCGAACCACGTCACGGCTGCCGCCAGAAAATCCAGCGCCGAGTGCAAGGCCTCGGAGAGGATTCCGAGCGAACCGGTCATCAAGCCCACCACCAGCTTCATGGCGGTGAGGAAGAAGCCGGCAAATACCGAGCTCAGGGCGACGGCCCGCTTCTCGCGGTCGCCCGCGTTCGAGTGCTCGGCCTGCGGCAGCTGGCTTGACGGGGTCGTCATCTCAGGAATAGGCTCATCCGCGGCAGGATGATAGCCAAAACCGCTTCGAACCGAAAGGGCTTGCACCGGCCGCCTGCGGCGCCGGGAGGCGCGAAGAATCTTGCCGCAGCGGGTGCGGTTTGTCCCTGCGGAGGGAATGAGCGATGAGGATGTTCACCCTGATTCTGACGGCCGCGGTGGTTCTCCCGAGCGGCGCCGTTCTTGCGGGCGGCATGCTCAAGCCGGGCGATGCTTTCCCGGCCTGGGAGCTTGCCAACCAGGCCAACGTCATGGTCTCGTCGAAGGACTACTCCGGAAAGACGTACCTGCTCTGGTTCTACCCGAAGGCGATGACCTCGGGCTGCACGACGGAGGGCTGCACCCTGCGGGACAACTATGCCGGCTTCGAGAAGGCGGGTGTTCAGGTGGTGGGCGTCTCGTTCGACGATCCCAAGGACAACGCCGAGTTCATCGCCAAGAACAAACTCCCGTTCCCGCTGCTCTCGGACACCAAGCGGACGCTCGCGGTCGAGGTGGGCGCCGCGGACTCCCCGAGCCGGCTCTGGGCGCGACGCATCTCGTACCTGGTGGGGCCCGACGGCAAGGTGCTCAAGGCGTACCCGGACGTCACCCCGAGCAAGCACGCCTCGGAGGTGTTGGGGGACGTCCAGCAGCTCAGCCCCGCCAAGTAAGGGAGGCTTGAAGGCCTGAAGGCCTGATCGCTCAAGCCTGCGAGTCTGGGCGGGGGGCAGGTGAGCAAGCCTTCGTGCCTTGGTTGCAGAGAGACGTCGCAGCGGGCAACCGAGGCTAGCCGGTGGGAGACTCATCCCAGCGGTGCTGAATGACCGTGACCGTCGCCTCGTGCTGGAGGCGGCGCGCCCAGGCCTCGACGTCCAGCGCGGCCTCGGCCTCCTCGCAGGCTGCCGGCGTCGTGCGAGTCGCGGGGTGCTGGGGCTGCAGGAACGAGCAGCAGTCCTGGTGGGGCAGGATCGACAGCTCATAGGTGCCGGCGCGCTCGGCCACCGCGATGATCTCCTGCTTGTCCATTCCCACGAGCGGGCGCAGCACGGGCATGTGGGCGACGCGGTCGATGGCGGCCATGTTTTCGAGGGTCTGGGACGCCACTTGGTTGAGCGACTCCCCTGTGACCAGGGCCTCGCAGCGCCAGCGCCTTGCGATGCGCTGCGCGGCGCGCAGCATCATCCGCCGGTAGAGCACCACCCGCAGCCGCTCGGGGCAGAGAGCGACGATCTCCCGCTGGCAGTCCCCGAAGGGTACGACCGCCAGCCGGCTCGCCCCCTGGTGGCGGGTAAGGAACCGGACCAACCTCTCGACCTTGCCGACCGAAGCATCCGATGTGTAGGGCGCGGAGTGGAAGTGCACGTAGTGCGCCCTGGTGCCGCGCTTCATCGCGAGGTAGGCAGCGGCAGGCGAGTCGATGCCGCCCGAGAGCAGCACCAGCACCCTGCCCGAGGTGCCGGCCGGCAACCCGCCCGGCCCCGGGTAGCGGTCCCGGAAAAGGTACAGGCCGTCGCTCTGGACGAGGACGTGGAGGGTGACGTCCGGGTTCTCGAGGTCCACGGCCATACCGGTGCGCTCGTTCACGAACGCGCCGAGCCTGCGGTTGACCTCCACTGAGGTCATCGGGAACCGCTTGTCGGAGCGCTTGCAGCGCACCGCGAACGTCTTCCCCTGGAACTCATCGGCGTGCTCGCCCACGAAACGCTCGAGCTGGTCGTAGGTCGTGCCTGTGCGCTCGACCGGGATGATGCCGTTGAGGCCGAACACGGTGAAAAGCCGCCCGAAGACCTCGCCCCAGGGCACAGGTTCGGAGAAACGGACCACGACCCGGGCCGGGATGGACACCTCGGCCACCGGCAGCCCCCGCAGTGCGCTGCGCACGTTGGCCAGCAGCGCGCGCTCGAACCACCCCCGGTTGGCACCCTTTAGCGACACCTCGTGGACGGTGCCGATGACGTGTGTGACGCGCTCCATCCCGCCTCCGCCCGGAGCCTAGCACACAGGCGACGGGGGACTGGGGAGAGAAACTGACGCACCCGCATGCCGTCGCTGCTCCCCAGGCGGCGTCATGACGGAAACAGGAAGGGCGGCCCGAAG
Source organism: Thermoanaerobaculaceae bacterium (assembly GCA_022865555.1). GTDB lineage: Bacteria > Acidobacteriota > Thermoanaerobaculia > Thermoanaerobaculales > Thermoanaerobaculaceae > RBG-13-68-16. Next base: position 6,144 of record JALHTD010000326.1, read on the forward strand.
GCCGCCCGCTCTCCTGCCTGTCTGTATCTCTGTGTCCCGGCCCGGGGCTTCTACGGCCTCCACCCCTGCAAGATGCGCATGTAGTTGGCGCGCTCCAGGGCCTGCGGGTTGGGCGACTTTTGGTGGCTCATGCTGGCGTGCATCTGGGAGAGCGAGGAGTACTCGTGCTCCTCCATCCAGCGCTCCATCCCCGAGCGCACGGTCTGCAGGTACGCCGGCTCGCGCTTGAGCAACGCGGAAACCAGCTGCACCGCGTGGGCGCCGGCCATCACCGCCTTGATTGCGTCGAGCGGGGAGTGCACGCCCCCCGAGCACGCGAGGGAGCCCTTGACGTGGCCGGAGAGGATGGCCAGCCACCGCAGGCGGAGCAGCAGCTCGGAGGAGTCGGAGAGCTGCAGGCTCGGTACGACCTCCAGCTCCTCCACGTCGATGTCCGGCTGATAGAACCGGTTGAAGAGCACAAGAGCGTCGGCCCCCGCCTCGTCGAGCTGCTTGGCGAGGTTGGCGAGTGCGGAGTAGAAGGGGGAGAGCTTGACGGCCACCGGAATCTTCACTGCGCCCTTGACGACGCGCACGGCCTCGAGGGTGCGGCGCTCCACGCTCTCGCTGGTCTCCCACGCCTGGGTCGCCAGGTAGTAGACGTTGAGCTCGAGCGCGTCGGCGCCCGCCTGTTCGATGAGCTTGGCGTAGTCGAGCCAGCCCGCGGGCGAGGTGCCGTTCAGCGACGCGATCACCGGCACCTTGACCATCGCCTTGATCTTGCGGATCTGCTCGAGGTAGGCCTCGGGCCCGAGCCGGTATTCCTCGGCCCGCGGGAAGTACGACAGCGCCTCCGCGAAGGAGTCTTCGTGCATCTCCACCGCGTGGAGGTGCCCGAGCTGCTCGTGTGTGATCTGCTCCTCGAACAACGAGTGCATCACGATCGCGGCCGCGCCCGCGTCCTCGAGCCGCTTCACGTTGTCGAGGTCGTCCACGAGGGGCGAGGCCCCCGGCATCAGCGGATTGGAAAGCTTGAAACCCAGGTAGGTAGTGGACAGGTCCATGGTCTCCCCCCTCTCAGTCCGACGACGTCCCAGCGGGCTGCGCGACGGAAAGCCCGGCAGCCTTCTCCTCTTCGTCCCTTCGAGGCATCTCGAGCTTGGCCAGGTGCTCGTAGGCGGCGAAGCGGTTCGCCACGTAACGCTTCTGCCGTTCGAGCAGCATCGCGAAGCGCTTCGGGTCCTGCTGCTCCACCATTCGGAAGCGCGTCTCGTTGCGCACGTACTGTCCCACGTCCACCCTTCCAGGCGCCGAGTCCATCTTGAGCGGGTTCTCGCCGAGCGCGATGCGGCGCGGGTCCCATCGGTAGAGCGGCCAGGTACCGGTGTCCACGGCCAGCTTCTGCTGCTCGCAGCCGTAGGCGAGGTCGTAGCCGTGGGCGATGCAGTGGCTGTACGCGATGATAATCGAGGGGCCGGGGTAGGAGTCGGCCTCAAGGAACGCCCGCACGGTCTGCGAGTCCTTCGCTCCGAAGGCCACGTGGGCGACGTAGACGCTGCCGTAGGTCATGGCCAGCATGCCGAGGTCCTTCTTCGGTACGCTCTTGCCGGCCATTGCGAACTTGGCCGCCGCGCCCATCGGCGTGGCCTTCGACTGCTGGCCGCCGGTGTTGGAGTAGACCTCCGTGTCGAGGACCAGCAGGTTGACGTCGCGGCCCATCGCCAGCACGTGGTCGAGCCCGCCGTAGCCAATGTCGTAGGCCCAACCGTCGCCGCCCACCGCCCACACGCTCTTCTTCACGAGGTAGTCGGCCAACAGCGCCAGCCGGAGTGCCTCCGGCGAGCCGATCCCGGCGAGCTTCTTCTTCAGCTCCTCGACGCGCTGGCGTTGAGCGGCAATGCCGGTCTCGTCGTCCTGCTTGGCTTTGAGCAGCTCGGTGACGAGATTCTCGCCGAGCTTCGGCGCGAGGCGCACGAGCATCTCGTGCGCCTGCTCGATGTGCTTGTCGATGGCAAGGCGGAAGCCGAACGCGAACTCGGCGTTGTCCTCGAAGAGCGAGTTGTTCCACGTCGGGCCACGCCCGTCGCGGTTGACGGCGTAGGGGGTCGTGGGCAGGTTGGCGCCGTAGATCGAGGAGCAGCCGGTGGCGTTGCCGATCAGCGCGCGGTCGCCGAACAGCTGGGTGAGGAGCTTGATGTATGGGGTCTCACCGCAGCCGGCGCAAGCGCCCGAGTACTCGAAGAGCGGCTCGAGGAACTGTGACCCCTTGACGTCGAGCTTGAGCGCCGCGCGGTCCACTTCGGGAAGGTCGAGGAAGAACGCGTAGTTGTCGCGCTCGCTCTCGCGCAAGGGCATTTGCGGCGCCATGTCGATCGCCTTGTGCTTGGGGTTGGACTTGTCCTTAGCCGGGCAGACCATCACGCAAAGGGTGCAGCCCGTGCAGTCCTCGGGGGCGACCTGGAGGAGGTACTTCATCCCCTTGAAGTCGGCCGCCTTGTAGTCGGTGGACTTCAGGGTCGGTGGTGCCTTGGCGAGCAGCTCGGGCTTGCACACCTTGGCGCGGATGGCGGCGTGGGGGCAGACCATCACGCACTTGTTGCACTGGATGCAGATGGCCGGATCCCACACCGGGATCTCGAGGGCGATGTTGCGCTTCTCCCACTTGGTGGTGGCGACCGGCCAGGTCCCGTCCACCGGGAAGGCGCTCACCGGCAGCAGGTCTCCCTTGCCGGCCATCATCACCGCGGTGACCCGCTTGACGAAGTCGGGCGCGGCACTGGAGACGATGGGCGGCATGGCCTGCGTGGCGGTCAGCTTGCCCGGCACCTTCACCTCGTGGAGGTTGGCGAGCGTGTCGTCCACGGCCTTGAAGTTCTGTTGCACCACCGCTTCGCCCTTCTTGCCGTACGTCTTCTCGATGGACTGCTTGATGTGAGCGATCGCCTCGTCGCGCGGAAGCACGCCGGAGATCGCGAAGAAGCACGTCTGCATGATGGTGTTGATGCGCACGCCCATGCCGGTGTCCTTGGCCACCTTGTAGGCGTCGATCACGAAGAGCTTGAGCTTCTTGTCCAGGATGGACTGCTGCACCTCGCGGGGCAGGTGGTCCCAGACCTCGCCAGGGCCGTAGGGCGCGTTGAGGAGGAACGTCGCGCCCGGCGCGGCGTAGTCGAGCATGTCGTACTTGTCGAGGAAGACGTACTGGTGGCAGGCGACGAAATTGGCGCGCCTGATCAGGTAGGACGACTTGATGGGGTTGGGGCCGAAGCGGAGGTGCGAGATGGTGACGGCGCCGGCCTTCTTGGAGTCGTAGACGAAGTAGCCCTGACCCCAGTTGTCCGTCTCCTCGGCGATGATCTTGATCGAGTTCTTGTTGGCGCCGACCGTGCCGTCGGAGCCGAGGCCGAAGAACACCGCGCGCTTGACCTCGTCGGGCTCGATGTCGAACTCGGGGTCCAACGGCAACGAGGTGTGCGTCACGTCGTCCACGATCCCGACGGTGAAGTGGTTCTTGGGTTTGTCCTTGGCCAGCTCGTCGAAGACCGCCTTGACGCACGCCGGGGTGAACTCCTTGGAGGAGAGCCCGTAGCGCCCGCCGACCACCACCGGTTCCTTGGCGAACGTCGCCATCCCTTCGGTGCGACTCTCACGGAGGGCGGCAACCACATCGAGGTAGAGCGGGTCGCCGATCGAGCCCGGCTCCTTGGTGCGGTCGAGCACCGCGATTGCCTTGACTGTGGTGGGCAGCGCCTTCACGAACGCCTCGAGCACGAAAGGCCGGTAGAGGCGTACCTTGAGCACGCCCACCTTCTCGCCGCGCGCCCGCATCCAGTCCACCGTCTCCTCGACCGTCTCTGCCCCCGAGCCCATGAGCACGATCACACGCTCGGCCTTGGGGTCGCCGACGTAGTCGAAGAGGTGGTACCGGCGGCCGGTCAGCTTCGCGAAGCGGTCCATCTCCGCCTGCACGATGCCGGGGCAGGCGAGGTAGAAGGAGTTGCAGGCCTCGCGGGCCTGGAAGAACACGTCGGGGTTCTCCGCCGTGCCGCGCAGCACCGGCTTGTCGGGCGTGAGAGCCCGGGCGCGGTGCGCGGCCACGAGTTCGTCACCGATCATCGCGAGCAGGTCGTCGTCCGTGAGCTCCTCGATCTTGGCCACCTCGTGGGAGGTGCGGAAGCCGTCGAAGAAGTGCAGGAAGGGCACCCGCGAATGCAGGGTGGCGGCCTGGCCGATGCAGGCGCAGTCGTGCGCCTCCTGGACCGAGCCGGACGCCAGCAGCGCGAACCCGGTCGGGCGGCACACCATCACGTCCGAGTGGTCGCCGAAGATGGACAGGGCGTGGGTGGCGACCGTGCGGGCGGAGACGTGCATGCAGTAGGAGGTCAGCTCGCCCGCGATCTTGTACATGTTGGGGATGAACAGGAGCAGGCCCTGGGAGGCGGTAAACGAAGTGGTGAGCGCCCCGGCCTGGAGCGCACCGTGGACCGCACCGGCGGCGCCGCCCTCGGACTGCATCTCGGTCACCTGGGGGACGGTGCCCCAGATGTTCTTGCGGCCGAACGCCGACCACTCGTCGGCCCACTCTCCCATGTTGGACGAGGGGGTAATCGGATAGATCGCGATCACCTCGTTGGTGCGGTGGGCCACCGAGGCTGTGGCCTCGTTCCCATCGAGGGTGACCATGCGTCTCTTGGACATGCCGTTCCTCCTTGTGCGCTCCGCATCCGACAAAGCTCGTCGGGGGCGGATTTGCGAACCGGTCCACTTTGCAGAATGTGAACCGTTTCACATGGGGAGTCTAGGCCCCGGTTCGCGTTTTGACAAGCCCGCCGAGGGGCGTGAGTGAAGAGTTCAGGGTGGAGAGTGAAAAGTGAAAATTGAAAAGTGAAAAGTAGAAAGCGCCTCTCCTGATCGTCAACTCTTAACTCTTAGCTGGGAGCGTGGGTAGGCGGCGGTGGCGGCCCTGACGGGAGTCGAACCCGTGCTGCTGGCTTGAAAGACCAGTGTCCTGACCGTTAGACGACAGGGCCGTCTCGTGCGCGCAGAGCGTAACACACGCCTGGGTGCGAGGTGGTGGGGCCTGTGGGGATCGACCCCACGACCTTGGGGTTGAAAGCGCGACGGTGTACGTTCTTCGGCCTTCTCGCCGAAGTTCAACTCATTGCACGCCTCAATGCAGTCCAAGCATAGGGCTGAGACAGCGCCCGGTGCGCGTCAGGGTTTTGGGACTCCGGAGGTCTGGTCTCCGGTCAGTCGGCGGAGGTTGGCCTGCGCCTTCGCGTTCCCCTGTTCGGCAGCCATGCGGTACCAGCGCACGGCCTCGGCCTTGTCTTGCGAGACGCCTTCGCCGTTCTCGTACAGGAGCCCGAGAGCGAACTGCGCTTCCGCGAGTCCTAGGTTGGCGGCCCTGCGGTACCAGCGCGCGGCTTTGGCCTTGTCCTGGGACACGCCTTCGCCTTTGAAGTACAGGGACCCGAGGTTGAACTGCGCTCTGGCGTTCCCACGTTCGGCGGCCTCGCTGTACCAGCGCGCGGCCTCCGCCTTGTCCCGCACATCGCCTTCGCCGGTGTCGTACATGACACCGAGGTTGAACTGCGCCTCCACGAGTCCTTGTTCGGCAGCCTTGCGGTACCAGAGCACGGCCTCGCTCTTATCCTGCGGCACGCCTCTGCCGGTGGAGTACATGTTGCCGAGGGTGAACTGTGCTCTCGCGTCCCCCTGGTCAGCGGCCTTTTGGTACCAGCGCGCGGCCTCGGCATCGTCTTGCGGCACGCCTTCGCCGTTTGAATACATGTCGCCGAGCATGAGCTGCGCCTTCGCTTCCCCTTTCTCGGCCAGCTTGATGAAGGCCTGGGCTGCAATAAAGATCTTGCCCTGCTGGTACGCAGCGACTGCCTCGTCATATGTCTGCGCGGGGAGTGTGGCAGCGAAAATGAGCAAGACGACGGCCAGCGCAATCCGCTTCATTTGACCCCCTTTGAGGAAAGCATAACCCTAGATCGTCACGGGCGCCCGGTACCCGATGGAGCCGCAGGTGACCAGGGGCTTCACTGTGGATACCAGATCCGGCGAATCTGCCGGTTCGGCGCCCGCCTCTCGCGTCAGGATAGCTCAGGGTCGGAGATCGCCGTCGGCCCGCACTCTCTCATGGGGTACAAGGCCGTTTTGTGGGTTTCCTGAAAGTGGCTTATTTCATAAGCGTTTGATTCTATTTGGGCCGTGTGGGGATCGAACCCACGACCTTCGGGTTAAAAGCCCGCTGCTCTGCCAGCTGAGCTAACGGCCCGGCTGGAGGGTACCGGCAGGGCCAGGCGTCGTCAAGGCAGTTCCCAGGCTGGAAAAAAACGTACTGCAGATCCTCCTGATGTAGGCCGGGCAAGGGGAAGCGAGCACCCCCGTTGGTGTGGGGCTGGCGCCCTCGCCCGCCCTGCCAGTACTGGAAGACAAGGAGGATGTAGTGCGCGGCCGAGGGCGGCCCCGCCGCGGGGAACAGGGCGGTGGTTGGGGCGCGCAGCCTGCGTCTGTCTGCTCTGCTTTGTTGCCGGAGGCGTAGGGGGATGGCATCATCGTTGATAGATGCGCCAACGAGCATTCCTCCCACGTGCCACCGCGTGCGTTGCCGTTGCGCTGCTATTGGTCTCAGTCGGCTGCGGCCCGCGTCCGATCGCCGAAGACACCTCGCCGATCGACGTCTCGCAGCCCCCGGAGCAGACCGCCGTCGACAACGCCGATCCGATTCGACTCGAGGCCGACGGCTACGAGTTCGTGATCACGCCTCTCGCGCACTACGTGCTCAGGGGCGTCGTGGTGTCGAGCGAGAGCTACCGCACGAGCTGGAACTCGAACCTCTCGCCGTGCGACGTGGCGGTGGCGTGGGGTGAGCTTGCAGCCGACGATGCCTGGCAGAAGCTTGCCTGGTCGCAGAGCGACCGCTGGTACGACTGGCACGGTCAGCAGCCCTTCACCAACGAGGAAGTGGTGAGGTGCTCCTCCAACACCCATGTTGTTCCCGCGTCGTCCGACCTCGCGAGTGCCGCCAGGTCGCTGACCCCAGGCGACATCGCCGAGCTCGGCGGCGAGCTCGTGAGGATCGACGGCCGCAAGGGACAGGGCAAGGTGTGGTGGAAGTCGTCCCTGTCCCGCACCGACACCGGTGACGGCTCGTGCGAGCTGCTCTACCTGCGGCGGCTCAGGGTCAACGGCAAAGTGTACGAGTAGCAACGGCAGGCAAGAGGCAAGAGGCAAGAGGCAAGAGGCTAAGGGTTGACGGCCCAGCGGGTGAGCGGCGCGAGCCTGCGGATGATCGTCTCCTCGCGGCGGGGCCCGGTGGAGACGAGCACCGAGGGCACCCCCAGCAGCTCCTCCAGCCGCGCGACGTAGCGCCGGGCCAGCCGCGGCAGCTTCCCGAACGTGGTGATCGCCGAGGAGTTCGTCTTCCACCCCTTCATCGTCTCGTACACCGGCACTGCGCCGGCGAGCTCGTCCACGTCGTCGGGGAGTTCCTCGCGGGCGGCGTCGCCGATCCGGTAGCCGGTGGCAATCCGGATCTCGTCGAGCTC
>JALHTD010000327.1 GCA_022865555.1 Thermoanaerobaculaceae bacterium
ACCATGCGGTGGAACGAGGCTGTCGCGTACTTCCGGCGCGGCGGCGACCCGGGCGATGGCAAGCCGCTCCTGCTCTTTTACCAGGCGGTCGCGCTTTACGAGACGGGCGACCGGGCTGGCGCCGCGGCGCCTCTGAAGCGCTGCCTGCCCAACATCAAGCACACGCCGTTCGTCGAGGGGTACGCGAGGGCGATACTCGGGGAGACGGCTCCCGCGTTGCAAAAACCTTGACACATTAGACTTACGGTTGTAGCCTGTTAGTAGGAGGGTTGTCCTGGTGGACCGGAGACGGGCGTCACGTGGGTTCTGCTCCTCGGCTCGGCTTCTTTGCCTTGCCCTGGCGGCCGCCCTCTGCCCGGTGGTCCTGCTCGCGGCGTCCGAGACCTTCACCCTGACCGTGCCCAACTGTGCGCCCAGCCTCGGCAACAGCGTGATCGCCCTGTCCACGACGCCGGAAAGCGGCTGGAGCTCCGTGCGCACCTACTTCCGAATGGCAGGCTCGCCGGACTTCTACTACGTCGAGATGCGCTCCGCCGGCCTCGGCAAGTACTGGGCAGCGCTTCCGCGCCCCGAGGAGTCCACGACAACGGTCGAGGTGCAGATGGCCGTGAGGGACGCCGAGGGGAAGGAGACCCGCGCGCCGCTCCAGAAGCTCCCCGTCACGACGTCGTGCGGCCTGACCCTCACCCCGGAGCAGAACGGCTTCGCTCAGAACCTGGTCGTTGGGGAGACCATGCTGACCCAGGCGGGACAGGTCGTCGCGGGGTTCCGCTGCGACGGAGTGATCTCGCGCATCGAAGCCAACGGCAGCCTCAAGCCCGACGAGTCCTGCAGGCGGATCCTGATGGCAGAGGCTCAGGCAGCCGTCGAGGAGGAGAACAGGCGGAGGGTGATCCCGCTGATCATTCTCGGCGGCGGCGGGATCGCGATCATCGCGCACAAGGACCCTCCCGAGGCCTCGCAGCCACGGCCGTAGTCCGCGAGCAACCGAAAGTTGTGAAGCACGCGTCCGCGCGTGCTCTTTTGTTTCCGTCCTGCTCTGCAATACGTAGGGGCGGCCCTTGCGGCCGCCTGGCGGGGGCAAGCCCCGCCCATACCTTCGAAACCCGAGTCTCTGTGGAGCGCGCGCTCCGCGCGTGCTGTCATCGCGAGGACGCCGAGCGAAGCGAGGCGGACGACGCGATCTCGTTGTTCTGGTCGGGATTGTTTCATCCCATCCTGCCCTGCAGGCCGGGACTCGCAATGACGAGCAGGGGCGGCCCTTGCGGCCGCCCGGGCTTGGGTGGAGCCCCCCGCCTAGCTGTGTGGGAAATCGCTTTCTCGTGAACTCTTCACTCTCAACTCTTCACTCTTCACTGTCTTTCTCTCTCTTGACCCCTGTCTGCGCCTCTGTTAAGACGTAGTGCGAGGCCGCATGCTGATCGCCCTCGACGACCCCCGCCTCGTCTGGCTGCTCCTGCGAGCGAAGCCCAAGCAGGAGACGGCCGTGGTCCAGGCGCTCGCAGCGCGCGAAGTGCCGGCGTACTGCCCGCGGATCCTCGAGCCGCGCTGGCACGTGCGCGCCCCGCGCGGCCCGGTTCCGCTTTTCCCCTCCTACGTGTTCGCGCAGTGCGTCGTCAAGGAGCGCTTCGCGGCGGTTCGCTACTGCTCCGGCGTCTCCGGGATCGTTCGCTTCGGCGAGTCCCTCGCGGCCGTCGAGGACGATTTCGTGGTCTCGCTGAGGGAACGGGAAGGGGAGCGGGGTTATGTGGTGATCGCCGAGGCGCGCCGCGCCCCGAGCAAGGGCTCGCGAGTCCGCGTCGTGCACGGGCCGCTCCACGGCCTGGAGGGCATCGTGACGCAGTACCTGCCCGCGAAGGACCGAGTGCGCCTGCTGCTCACGATGGTCTGCGGCGTCCGTAACGTCGAGGTGGATGCCCGCCACATCCGCTGCGCATAGAGCTCCTCCACCCCGGCTCACGGGTTTCTCTGAGGCGCCGCTTGCGAGAAACCCTGTTCACTCACGGCCTCGGCTTGGCGCCGCCTGCCCGAACCTTTGCGTATCCCCCCGGAGGCTCTAGAATTGACTGGATTCTGCGACGTGCCGCGACCGGCTTGGATGCGGGAGGTGCGACACGCGCGCGGGGCCAGTCATGTTGCGGCGTGTTTTCGAAAGCCCCAATCTTTCAATGGTTTGCAATGCAAACCACTGGCGGCAGCGCGCAGCAGCCACCGTTGCCTGTGAGGGGATCGCTTGATGCAGCCTCTCGCCAAGGACGCCCGAATCTACGTCGCCGGCCACACAGGTCTGGTGGGCTCTGCCATCACGCGCCGCCTGCTAGAGGGCGGCTTCACCAACGTCCTCGCCGCCGAGCGTGAGGATCTCGACTTGCGGGACCAGGCCGCGGTCAACCGCTGGTTCGCGGCGAACCGGCCCGAGTACGTGTTCCTTGTGGCCGGCACGGTGGGCGGCATTCTTGCCAACTCCACGCGCCCCGCCGAGTTCATCTACGACAACATGATGATCCACGCCACCGTGGTGGACGCGGCATATCGCGAGGGCATAACCAAGCTGCTCTACCTCGGCAGCTCCTGCATCTACCCGCGGGAGTGTCCACAGCCGATGAAGGAGGAGTACCTCCTCACCGGGCCGCTGGAGCCCACCAACGAGCCGTACGCGGTCGCCAAGATCGCCGGCATCAAGCTCTGTCAGTCCTACCGCCGGCAGTACGGGTGCGACTTCATTTCGGCGATGCCGACGAACCTGTACGGCCCCAACGACAACTTCGACCTGACGAGCTCCCACGTGCTGCCGGCGCTCATCCGCAAGTTCCGCGACGCCAAGGCGGAGGGCCGGAGCGAGGTGGTGATCTGGGGCACCGGCGCCGCCAGGCGCGAGTTCCTCCACGTGGACGACCTCGCGGACGCCTGCCTGTTCATCATGGAGCACTACGACGGCGACGAGCACATCAACGTGGGTACCGGTAAGGATCTCTCCATCCGGGAGCTCGCAGAGCTGGTGCGGGACATCGTCTACCCGCAGGCCAGACTGACGTTCGACACCACCAAGCCCGACGGCACCCCGCGCAAACTCCTCGACGTGTCGCGCCTCCACGCCCTCGGGTGGCAGCACGGCATCCCGCTGCGGCAGGGCATCGAGGCAACGTACGAGTGGTTCCTCGCCAACCATGAGCGCATTCGGGGGAGCCGATGAGCAAGTGGCCTGCAAAGAACGGCAAGCGAGCTTTGATGACCGGCATCACCGGACAGGACGGCTCGTACCTGGCGGAGCTGCTGCTCGGCAAGGGGTACGAGGTGTGGGGGATGGTCCGGCGCACCTCCACCTTCAACACCGCGCGGATCGACCACATCTACCAGGACCCCCACGAGCCGGACGTGCGGCTGCACCTCGTGTACGGGGACCTCAACGATGCCTCCTCGCTCAACAAGCTCCTGAAGGTCGTGCGCCCCAACGAGATCTACAACCTGGGCGCGCAGTCCCACGTCAAGGTTTCGTTTGACGTTCCGGAGTACACGGCCGAGGTCACCGGGGTCGGGGCGGTGCGGCTCCTGGAGGCGATGCGCGAGCTGGGGCTGGATGCGCGCTTCTACCAGGCCTCCTCCTCGGAGCTGTTCGGAAAGGCGCTCGAGATCCCGCAGACCGAGAGCACGCCCTTCTACCCGCGCAGCCCGTACGCCGCGGCCAAGGCCTACGCCTTCTACATCACCCGCAACTACCGCGAGGCGTACGGGATGTTCGCGGTCAACGGCATCCTCTTCAACCACGAGTCGCCCCGCCGGGGCGAGACCTTCGTAACCCGAAAGATCACGCGAGCTGCCGCGCGGATCAAGCACGGCCTGGAGGGCAAGCTCTACCTGGGCAACCTGGAGGCGAAGCGCGACTGGGGGTTTGCCGGGGACTTCGTCGAGGCGATGTGGCTCATGCTGCAGGCCGACACGCCGGACGACTACGTCGTCGCCACCGGCGAGACCCACTCCGTTCGCGAGTTCTGTGAGGCGGCGTTCGCCTGCGCCGGCGTCCCGCTCACCTGGAAGGGGAAGGGGATCGATGAGAAGGGGATCGGCAAGGACGGCCGCGTCCTCGTCGAGCTCGACCCCCGCTACCTGCGCCCCACCGAGGTCGAGCACCTGATAGGCGATCCCTCCAAGGCAAAGGCCAGGCTCGGTTGGCAGCCGCGCGTCGGCTTCGAGCGCCTGGTCGAGATGATGGTGGCAAGCGACCTCGTCCTCGCCTCCCGCGAAGCGAAGTCCGGATCGTAGGTGAAAGCGATCTCTCCAAAGGGTGTCATTGCGAGGAGCGCAGCGACGAAGCAATCCCGTGGATTTCGGCAGAATTGCTTCGCCCCTTCTGGGGCTCGCAATGACAGGCACACGTGGGACAGGCGCTCCGCGCCTGCTCTCCTGCATTTGCCTCTGTGGAGCGCGCGCTCCGCGCGTGCTCGTCTCCCGCGGTTGTATCTGGCGTAGGGGCGGAGCCTGCCCCGCGGCGTCGTTGAAGCGGGGGCTCGCCCCCGCCCGTAGTTCCTGAAAGGGCTATAATCCGCCTCTGCCTCGTTGACGTGACTGGAGGTTCAGTATGGCCGACGACAGAGCCGACGAGATCATGCGCCACTTCGATGTCGTGGCGGAAAGGCTAGAAACCCAGATTCAGCAGGTCGCGGAAGGCGTTGTTGTGCTCGGCGAGAAGGTCGATCGTTCCACTGCCGAGTTGCGCCGCGAGCTCGGTGAGGTCAAAGCTGCCATCACGTTCTCGTATACTGAACTCGACCGCCGAATCCGCACACTCGAGGATGACGTTGTGTCCCTCGCGGACCGTGTGGATCGCCTCGAAGCGCGCAAGGCCTGACCTCATCAACGCAACATGAGCCTTTTCATTCTTCACTCTTAACTTTTCACTTTCTTTGCGAGCGCAGTGAGCAAAGTAGCCATCATCTTCGGCACGCGTCCCGAGGCCATCAAGCTGGCCCCGGTCATCCTCGCGCTCAAGAACGATCCGCTCTTCTCGTGTCAGGTCTGCGTCACCGCCCAGCACCGCGAGATGCTCGACCAGGTCCTCGATGCCTTCGGCATCAAGCCGGACGTGGACCTCGACCTGATGGAGCCGAACCAGACGCTGGCCGGCCTCACCGCCCGGGCGGTCGAGGCCATCGACCGCTTCCTCGCGAAGTCCAAACCCGACCTTGTCCTCATCCAGGGCGACACGACCACGACCTTCTGCGCTGCCCTTGTCGCCTTCTACCATCACATCCCTGTTGGTCACGTGGAGGCAGGCCTGCGCACGGGCAACCTCGACTCGCCCTGGCCCGAAGAGGCCAACCGGGTGCTCGCGACGCGCCTGACCACGCTGCATTTCGCGCCCACGGAACTGAACCGGCAGAACCTGCTCAAGGAACGGGTTGCGCCGGAGCGCGTCTTCGTCACCGGCAACACGGTCATCGACGCGCTCTTCCTCGCGCGGGACATCATCAAGGAGCACCCGCCGGCCGTCCCCGGCCTGCCTGAGACGCTGGCAGCCGCGAACGGCCCGCGCCTGGTACTGATCACCGGCCATCGCCGCGAGAACTTCGGCCCCGGCTTCGAGGCCATCTGCAAGGCGATCGCGGAGCTGGCGCGTCGCTTCCCGGAGACCGCCTTCGTCTACCCGGTGCACCTCAACCCGAATGTCCGCAAGCCGGTCAACCAGATCCTGCGCAGCGCCGGCACGAGCAACATCCACCTCATCGAGCCGCTGCCGTACCTGCCGTTCGTGGCGATGATGAACCGCGCTGCCGTGATCCTCTCCGATTCCGGCGGCGTCCAGGAGGAGGCCCCGAGCCTCGGCAAACCCGTACTGGTCATGCGCGACACCACCGAGCGCCCCGAGGCCGTCATTGCAGGCACGGTCAAGCTGGTCGGCACGGA
>JALHTD010000328.1 GCA_022865555.1 Thermoanaerobaculaceae bacterium
CAACGGCTTCCTTGCAGCGCTCGACAAGGCGGCCGGGACCAGCGGACAGGAGGTCGGATTGCATCTTCAATTTGGCCAGCGACATGCGTGCAATTCTCCCGCCTGGAGCCAGATGTCTCGAATTCGATCGGGAGATCCGGCGGATCCTGAAGTTACGCGCAAATTAGCGGTCCGGACCAGCAAGGCAACCGGCAATTCACGCGACAGGAGCGCACGGGAGAGGCGTCAGTCGCGGCCCTTTAGGCCCCGCAGGAAGCGCGAAACCAAGCCGGCGGGGTCGGGCCGGCGAGCACCGAAAGCGTCCGATGGCACTGCAGGGCTGGCCGTCGAGCCGGTCCGTCGGCCGATGGCGCTGCTGGTCGAACGGACGTTGCTTGGGGCGCTGATGGGGCCAGCCGCGCCCGTGGCTGCACAACCGACCCATGGTGCCACCGATGAGCGGCCAACAACCGACCGCCTGCCCTAGAGCATTCCAGGGGGCTCCACGGGGCCGAGGGCATTTGGGGACCGGCTCCAAGTTGGACACGAGACCAGTTGAGAAAGGCGCAACCGACTCCGGGGACTTGGGTTGTGCGCTGAACGATACGCGGCTTAGGAAACCGCTGCTCTATCCAAACTGAGCTACAGCCCCGCGGGGCAGATGCTAGTCCCGGCCCCGTGAAATCACAACCCCGGCCGCCTGCCCACCGGGGTCGTCCCCAGTCCGTGTGCGTGGTCTCACCAGGGGGTCGGCAGGATGCGGAACTCGGCGTAAGTCGGCGCCTCCGCCTCTCTCACGTCCACAGAGCTCACCTTGGCGTGCGGCGGGTCCTCCCAGAGCCGCCCCTCGAGGGCGCTCACGACGTCGGGCTCGCCGCTCCCGAGCACCTCCACCCGTCCGTCCGGGAGGTTGCGCACCCAGCCGGCCAGGCCAAGGGCCTGGGCCTCCCGCACCACGAAGTACCGGAAACCCACGCCCTGCACGCGGCCGTCGACGACAAAACACTTGGAGATCACGGCCGCACCACCGGTCCACCGTTCATGACTGCCCCTGAAACCCGTCGCGGCCGACGAGGGGGACGAACGTGGCCGGGCCATGGCTCGACTCCTTAAATTGATCCCCGCGCCGCAAGACCCGCACCAACCGCTGACGGCGGAGCTCCCCTATCGGGATGACCAGACGCCCCCCATCGGTGAGCTGCTCAGTCAGTGCCCTCGGGATCGAGGGCGCCGCCGCGCTCACGATGATCACGTCGAACGGCGCCTGAGCTCGCCAGCCCAGCGAGCCGTCCATCACCTGGACCGAGACGTTGGCGTAGCCGAGATCGGAGAGCCGTGCGCGCGCCGCCTCGGCGAGGCGCGGCAGGCGCTCCAGCGTGAACACGAAGCGGGCGAGCTGTGCGAGCACCGCGGCCTGGTAGCCCGAGCCCGCACCGATCTCCAGTACGCGGTCTCTGCTTCCCACCTCGGCTAGCTCGGTGATGCGGGCCACCACCGACGGCTGCGAGATCGTCTGCCCCTCCCCGATCTCCAGCGGGTAGTCCTCGTAGGCCTGGTGACGAAACGCGGCCGCCACGAAGATCTCCCGAGGCACGGCCGCGATGGCGGCCAGCACCCTCTCGTCGCCGATGCCGATCTCGCGCAGGTACTCGATCAAGACCTTTCGCCGGGGGGGCACCGCCGCGTTCACTCAGGCACCCTCCAGCTTCCAGCCGGCCGCCTCCTCCGCGAGGCGTGCCAGCTGCTCCCGATCGGTCATGTCGAGCTGCAGCGGTGTGACCGAGATGAACCCGGCGCCGACGGCCGCGAAATCGGTGCCGGGGATGTCCTCCCAGACCGGGTCCCCTCCCCCGATCCAGTAGCACTTGCGCCCCCGCGGGTCGGTGTCCTCGACGACACCCTCGGTGTAGACACGCTTGCCGAGCCGGGTGAAGCGCACACCCTTCGGCGCCTGTGGCGGGACGTTCACGTTGAGCAGGGTCCCGGCCGGTAGACCGCGCTCGAGGATCCGGCTCGCGATCAACCGGGCGAAGCGCCCCGCGTGAAGGTACGAGAACTCCTTCCCGACGACCTGGGAGACCGCCAGGGCCGGCACCCCGAGGATCGCCGCCTCGAAGGCCGCGGAAACCGTCCCGGAGTAGTGCACATCGTCCCCCATGTTGGCGCCGAAGTTGATGCCGGAGACCACCAGGTCGGGTGTGCGCCCCTTCAGAACCTGGCCGACGCCCAGCGTCACGCAGTCGGTGGGCGTCCCATCCACGGTGAAATGGCGCTCCGTGATCTGGGCGAGGCGCAGCGGGCGCGAGAGCGTGAGGGCATGGGAAACCGCCGAGTTCTCCCGGTCCGGCGCCACCACCCACACCTCCCCGAGGCTCTCGAGGGCGTCCGCGAGCACGTGGATCCCCTCGGAGTGGTAGCCGTCGTCGTTGCTCAGCAGCAGGAGCGGTTGCGCCACGCGGGAAGTATAGCGACACGGGCGTCAGGGGTCAGGGGCCAGCCGGAGCCAGACCCTCTCTTCGCGACACCTTCCCGAGAGGAGCGCTCGTCCGCCCTACCCCCCGTCCGCGGTCCCCTCGTCCGTCACCAGGCGAAACCCTGGCGCTCGAGGACCCGGCGCAGCGCCGCCTCGCGCTGCTCCATGATGCCGCCCGCCGCGAAGTACCGTGCAAGGACCCTGCCCCAGTCGCGGCTCCGGGTCGTCGGGGCCATCACCCTCAGGTCGTTCTCGATCGCTTCCGCCGCCTGTTGCCGGTAGCGGTCGGTGTGCAGGACCGAGGTCATCGCCACTCGCGGCCGCTCCACCGGCTCCTCCCCGGGCCAGCCGATGCACAGGCCGAACAGCGGCAGGACACCGGCCGGGAGCGCCAGCATCTCCACCAGCTCCTCGATGCCGTTCAGGATCCCGCCGATGCACACCGTGCCCAACCCGAGCGCTTCTGCCGCGTCGATCAGGCGTTGCGCGGCGAGCGTCGCGTCCACGAGGGCGAAGTGGAGGCCGGTGGCGGGGAAGCGACCCGGCTTCTGGCCTCGATGCTCGAGCACCCGTGCGAGCCGGTTGATGTCCGCGCAGACGACGAGGAACTCGGCCGCCTCCGCGACGTGGCGCTGGTCGCCCGAGAGCGCGGCGGCCCGTTCTCTCAGCTCTCGATCACAGATGCGCACGAAGCTGTACATCTGGCCAGTGGCGTCCGAGGGCGCCCGTTGCGCCTCGAGGACGAGGCGCTCTGTCATCCCGTCGGGCAGCGGCTCGGGCCGGAAAATCCTTCTCGAACGATGGGCAGCGAGGATGCGGTCGAGGCTCATGTCCAGACGATACCCGCTCGGGCCCCGAACCGAAATCAGACAAGTAGCACGAGGATGCGCCCGGAGACAGAGAAGGGGCGCCAAGGACACAGGGGACCGACCACCCGCGGTCGTTCGCGACTCCCCTGCCCCTGACCCCGCCCACTCAGTCGGTGGGAATCACCAACGCCAGGATCACGTACAGGACGATCCCCGGAAGGATGCCGGTGAAGAACGTCGCCACGAGGAAGACCACACGCATGAGGGTGGGGTCCAGATCGAAGTACTCCGCCAGGCCTGCGCACACGCCCGCGAGCTTTTCGCCTTCGCGTCTCCGGCGCAGCGTCCGCGCGGCACCGGCGACGCGCGCACCGCACACCGGGCAGAACCGCGCCCCGGCCGGGACCTCCCTCTGGCAACGCTGGCACGTCAGGACGTTTGCGGCCATCGCACACCTCCTGACCCGTCTACGCACGAGCGCCCGCGAAGGTTTCGCGGTTGCTTAGCGCCGCCGGCGCGTTCCCACGCCCGCCGCATGAGCCCACTCGATCGCACGGTGGGCGAGCGCAAGCGCGAAGACACGCGGCCGTTTCCCCTCGCACGAGCGCTCGACGGCACAGTCACCCGTCCTTTTCACGCGTCGGTCCCACTCGGCGACGACCTCTCGTGTGCTTCGCACGCATTGCTTGACGTCGCACGAGGCGCGCGATGAGCAGCTCGAGATCTCATCATTCGAAAACATGTTTTTCAAAACATCGCGAACGCTCGACGACTCGTCACGACGACGCGTCTCGAGCGCGACGCACGACGCGACGACCCGACGATCGACACTGCTCCAGGGGTGGGGCTTGACAAGTGCGTTAAGTGTGTATAATCAAATCAAGGAGGAGCGACATGCCAATAGCAAAGAAGAAGACCGCAAAGAAGAAGACAGCAAAGAAGCCCGCAAAGAAGAAGACAGCAAAGAAGGCCGCAAAGAAGAAGAAGTAGGCCCGCGCGTCGCGGGTTTTTCTTTAGCTGTCCAGCTGGTGTGCTTCGTCGGCGCATGCGGGTGACCGCACCACCGACGATCTCCGGAGACAGGGGCAGCTTCCCCCTTCGGGGTCAGGCGGGCAGAAGTAGGTTCCTCTTAGCCATCGGGGTGAAAGCCCAGGTGGCTTTCTTTTTCTCACGTCACCCGTTACGCGAGTGACCGCAACGTCGCGGGCGGCTTCCCCTTATGCGAGCGCTCGCCTTCGCACGACCACACGGCTGGCGGCGACCATCAGGAGCGCTGCCCCGAAAGTGGCCACGATCATCGCCCCGGTCGGAAGGTCGAGCAGGAAAGAGAGGGCCCCTCCGGCGGCGGAGACCAGCGCACCCATCCCCCACCCGATCGCCAACCGCAGGCCAAGACGCTCGGTGAAGAGCATGGAGGTCACCGAGGGCACGATCAGGAAGCAGAAGACCAGCAGCACGCCCGCGATCGCGACCGAGGATGTCACCACGAAACCGAACGACATGTAGAAGAGCAGATCCCAGAACCGTACGTTCAGCCCCTGGCGCTCCGCCTCCGTCTCGTTCATCGAGATCAGCAGGAACCGTTTCCGGAAAACGAAGTGGAATGCCCCGATGAGCGCGTAGAGGACGGCGGTCTTTCCGACTTCGTACCAGGTCACGGACAGGATGTTCCCGACCAGCATCTCCTTGAGGTGCTCCGTTTCCTGGGTCGGCTTCGACATCACGAGGATCGCGACCGCGGCGGACACGGCGCAGACGATGCCGATGACCGCCTCCTGCGGAATCCGCGTCTTGCGGTGCGCGCAGGTGAACGCGAAGATCGCCGCGCCCACGAGCAGTGCAAGAGCGATGAAAGCAGAGAACAATTCACGGGTTTTCGAGGAGGTCGTTGCGCCACCCCTCCTAGTCGATGAGGATAAACACGACCGCGCCACAGGCTCCGACGCGCTGCCCGGCTCGCATCAGACCCTTTTCTGCCGGGCGTCCAGCGTCATCGCCAGCTCACTTCTCCTCGCGAACACCACAACGACCTTGCTCCTGCCCCACCTGAACACTCCAGACGGGATGAAGCCGTGACGGGCCAGAAGCGCGCCGAGCGACGGGTCTGCTTCGAGGTCCTTCGCGTAGAGGGCGACGCGGTCGGCGCCCGGGATTAGTCTCTCGAGGTCGCTCTCGCGCGGTGGGACCGGGAGGTCACGGACCTCGACGCCGTTGCCGAAGTACAGCCTGTGCCCGTACGCCCACGCCTGGGAGAGCGCGACCACCCGGACGCCGGTCTCGGAGGCCATCGACCGCGCCGCGGTGACGGCCGCCATCGACTTGCCGCGGAGAACCCGCACACCAAGGACCTCGGTGGCCAACGTGAGCACCAGGAGCGTGGTCACGAGCCACGGGCGCCAGCGTTTTCCCATCACCGTGAAGCCGGCGGCGCCCAGGATGGCCAAGAACGGTATGGTCCCCTGGAGGTAGCGCAGCTCCTTGTGCTGGACGAACGAGAGGACGACCAATGGGACCGCCAGAAACAACCATGCCACCCGCACACGCCTGGCACGCGCCGCGAGGACGAGCGCTGGCACCAACGCCACCGGCAGCCAGAACAGGATTCGTTGCGCGTAGAACAGCGGCGGTTGCGTGGAGAGCCCGGACGCGCCCTGCCCCAGCAGCATGATCCGCCCGAGCGCCTCGAGGCTCGCGAGAGGGCGGCCCCAGGTAAGTGCGTCGACGAGGCCAGACGTCAGCGCGGCGCCGGCAGCGAAGCCGGTGAGGACCCCGAGGACTCTTCGACGGGAGCCCCGGCGGTCGCCCCCGCCCAGGACGGACAGCAGCACCAACGGGAGCAGGTACATCCCCTCGCTGTACCGGACCGCAAACGCGAGGGCGAGCAAGCTCCCCCCGGCGGCTCCCCGAGCGAAGCCCCTCGCACCCCCCGAGACCACCAGTGCGGCCGCGAGCACGAACGTCGTCGAGACAGTGCGCGGGTAGGTCGTGCTCCCGAACGCCAGAGGCAACCAGTGAAAGGCGTAGATCGCCATGGCCGCGCGAGCCGCTGCCCGGTCGTTGACCCAGCGCCACGCGAGCAGGTAGACCAGAACGACGTTCAGAGAGGCGAGGACCACGAAGGGCACCGTGGCGCACAGCACGAGCGAAAACGGGTCGTGGAGACCGAGCGCGGTCCCGAGGCGCACGAACGGC
>JALHTD010000329.1 GCA_022865555.1 Thermoanaerobaculaceae bacterium
CGTTGCAGCTCGATCGTGACCTCGGGCGGGTCGTGCCGGCGGCCGACCTCGCGTACGGCCGGCTGTGCGTGCGCGCGACGGTCTTCTCCCCCGGCGTCTTGCCGGTGCGCGTGCGCCTCCGGTTCCTTCGGGACGGGCATCTGGTGAAGACCTCCCGTACCCTGGCCCTCGTGGCCCACCCCCGCGGGTTCCGCGTCTGGGACGCCCTCCGCGGCGGCCCGGAGGGCTTCTCGCCGGGACTCTACCGCGTGGAGGTCTCGACCGGCGAGGGCCAGCTGGTGGGGCGCGGCGACATCCGGGTCACAGGCGCGAGCGTCAGAGGAGCTTCCTGATCTCCGCCACGGCCGCGTCGTAGTCGGGCTCCTGGCCCACCTCGGGCACGTGCCCGTCAGTCCTCGAGCCCCAGGCGCTGGCGGAGAAAGCTCACGATCTCGCGGGTGTCGGTCCCGGGGGCAAAGAGCCGCTCGATGCCCTGCGCCTGCAGCGCCGGGATGTCTTCCTCCGGGATGATCCCGCCGCCGAACACCGGCACGTTGCCGGCCCCGGCCTCTCGCAGTGCGCGAACGACGGCGGGGAAAAGCTCGCGGTGCGCGCCCGAGAGGCTGGACAACCCCACCGCGTCGACGTCCTCCTGCACGGCCGCCTGCGCGATCTGCTCCGGCGTCTGGCGCAGCCCGGTGTAGATCACCTCGAACCCGGCGTCACGCAGGGCACGCGCGACGACCTTGGCCCCACGGTCGTGGCCGTCCAGGCCAGGCTTGGCAACCAGGATCCTCTTCGGTGCGTGCACTCCCCCCGAGTCCTCCCCCCGTAGTATGGCCCGCGCCTGGTGGCGCGACAAGTGGGTGGAGATCGGCTTGATTTCGTGACGGCTCGCCCTTAAGCTCCCCCCGTTTGTCACCACAAGGAGGCACACCGTCATGGAGACCGCCACCCGCCGCACCCTACCCGAAAACGCCTACCGCCCTCTGAAGCCGGGTGAGAGCTACGTCCCGGTCGTGCCGGCGGACACGCGGATCCCGGAGTGGACCGCACGTTCGGTCACGCTCGGGCTCGTCATGGCGGTGGTGTTCTCGGCCGCAGCCGCGTTCCTCGGCTTCAAGGTGGGTCAGGTGTTCGAGGCCGCGATACCGATCGCGATCCTTGCGGTGGGCATCGGGGTCACTCTCAAGCGACGCTCCACGATCCTCGAGAACGTGATCATTCAGTCCATCGGCGCCGCCTCGGGCCTGATCGTCGCGGGGTCGATCTTCACCCTGCCGGCGCTTTTCATCATCGGCCTGCCCGTGGACCTCTTCAAGCTCTTCTTGGTCGCGCTCTTCGGTGGCATCCTGGGTGTGCTGTTCCTGATCCCGCTGCGACGCTACTTCGTGAAGGAGATGCACGGCGAGCTTCCGTTCCCGGAGGCGACCGCGACCACCGAGTTCCTGGTCGCGGGCGAATCCGGCGGCCAGCAAGCCGTGGTTCTTGCCGTGGCCGCCGCGATCGGCGGCGCGTTCGACTTCCTGGCCATCCACTTCTCCGCCTTCGCGGAGATTTTCACCACCCGATCGGTGCCGTTCCTCGCGGGGTTGGCCTCCAAGGCGAAGCTGATGTTCAAGCTCGACGTGCTCGCCTCGGTCGTCGGCCTCGGCTATATCATCGGCCTGCGCTACTCGGCTGTGATCTGCGCCGGGTCTTTCGTCTCCTGGTTCCTGCTCGTCCCCCTTTTCGGCTGGGTCGGAGACGCCCTGACGGTGCCCCTGGGCAGCGGCGCAGGGGGCACGCTGATATCCGAAATGAGCGCCGACCAGATCTTCCGAAACTACGTCCGGCTGATCGGGATCGGCGGAATCGCGTGCGCCGGGCTGCTCGGCATCCTCCGCAGCTGGCGGATCATCGCCTCCGCCTTCGGCCTCGGTTTCAAGGAGATCTTTGGGAAGAAGGGCGCGGAAACACTCCAGGCGGAGCGCACCGACCGCGACCTGCCGATGAAGACCGTGCTGGGCGGCATCCTGGTGATGGCGGTCGTGATGCTCGTCTTCTTCACCTTCGGGGTGCTGCGGCAGCAGCCCAACTACTTCGGCCTCGCGGTCATCGCGCTGCTGGTCGTGCTCGTGATCTCGTTCCTGTTCACGACGGTCTCGGCGCAAGCCATCGCCACGGTCGGCACCAACCCGGTGTCCGGCATGACGCTGATGACGTTGATCCTCGCCTCGGTGATCCTGGTCGCAGTGGGCCTCACGGGCAACGCGGGGATGCTGGCCGCGCTGATGATCGGGGGCGTGGTGTGCACCGCCCTCTCGACCGTGGGCGGCTTCGTCACCGATCTCAAGATCGGCTACTGGACCGGCGCGACCCCGGCGGTGCAGGAGCGCTCCAAGATGCTGGGCAGCCTGGCCGCGGCGCTCACGGTGGGGTCCGTAATCCTGCTCCTGAACAAGGTGTACGGCTTCGTGCAGACGCCCGCGACCCCGACTCCGCTCGAGGCCCCCCAGGCCAACGCCATGGCGGCGGTGATCCAGACCCTGATGTCGGACCAGCCGGTACCCTGGCTGCTCTACGGGGTCGGAGCGCTGCTTATCCTCGTGCTCCAGATGGTCAAGGTTCCCGCGCTCCCGTTCGCGCTCGGGATGTACCTGCCGCAGCAGCTGACGACCCCGCTCCTGGTCGGCGGGATCGTCGCCCACTTCGTTGCGTCCTCGGCCAGGGGCGACACGAAGCTGGAGCAGGCCCGCGCCAGCCGCGGAACCCTGATCGCCTCCGGGTTCATCGCGGGCGGGGCCGTGATGGGCGTGGTGGCGGCTTTCCTGAAGTTCCTGAGCCAGGGGTTCGTCTTGCCATGGCTGGGCTGGACGGTGCAGGCGAACCTCGGCGTCAACCTGTTCAACAATGCAGAGGGATCAGGGGCGGAGCTGCTGGCGTTGCTGTTCTACGTCGGGCTGGTCGCGTACATGTTCCTGGATGCCCGGCGCGGCAAGGTGGACGGCTAGGGCACACGCCCCGGGGAACGAACCGCGGCTACGGTTGCTTCGGCTCGGGGGGCGGCACCTGCGCCGGCGAGCCCAGCACGTTTGCGCGCGGAGCCGCCATCGGATTGCTCGGCAACGTGTTGGGTGATGAGCCCGCGGGCCTCGTCCAACCTTGCGGTCCCGGGGCGGCCGCCTGTGGGGCGGGCTCCTGCGGCTTCAGCGCCGCAGCGGCGGGCGCAGGGTTGCCGGCCGGTTTGGCGACCGCTTGGATGTCCTGCCAGGAAAGGTCCACTGCGACCTGGACCGGGTCCCCCTGGAGCGAGGCGCGCGCCGTGATCGTTCCCTGCTTGCCGGGATCGAGCTTGCCGGACAGCGAGCCCGAGCCGGTGGCGACCGGCTTGCCCTTGTCGTCCAGCACGCGCATGAGAGCGTTCACACCCTGGACCGACGTTTTCCCCTGGTTCGCAACCGTGGCCGAGATCTCCCACTCCCCTTCCGCAACCTTCCTCTTCTCGTAGCTGACCAGCACGATCTGGCTGCCGGCCTCGGGCTCCCCGTCCTCCTTCTTCCCCTCCTCGGCCTCGGGGGGCTCGACGTGCTTCACGTCTGCGTCGGTCACCACGATCGCCCCGGCGCCCGTAGCCGACCTCGCGCCCAGGAACGGGCTATGCGGTCCGCCCGGCTCGGCTGCCGTCTCGGGCGTGGTCTTCTCACCGCTCGCGTCACGCGTCGCGGGGAGGTCGACCGCCGCCAGAGGATAGGACTCGCGCCGACCGTTCGCGTACTGAATGGTCACATAACTGCCGCTCGCGGTGTAGCTCGCGACCTCGAGACGCTTGCCACCGGTCAGCACCACGGTGGCGGCCCAGGCCTCCCCAGCCACCAAGAGCGCCAGAACGAGCAGTGCCAGTCTCTTCACCTCGCACCTCCGAACGTTCCTGATACTATGATAACCCCCAAACGCAATGTCGGCCACACAGAGGGACGCGGGGAACCCCTCTCCTCCGCGCCGGAGCTACGCCTTCCCCCTGATGGAGGGCCGAAAAAGCAAGCGCCCCGGGGCTTGCCCCGGGGCGCGATAGCCTGCGATTTGTTGTCTGGACTCAGTACAGAACGACCAGGGTCACGCGGCGGTTCTTCGCGCGCCCGTCGGCGGTCTTGTTGTCCGCGATCGGCTTGAACTTGCCGTAGGAAATGGCGCTCATGCGATGCAGCGGGAAACCGTGCTGCATGGCCAGGTAGCGCATCGCGGCCTCGGCACGGGCCTGCCCCAGCGAGAGGTTGTACTGGTCGGAGCCCACGCTGTCGGTGTTCCCCTGCACCTCGATGTAGACGTTCTTGTTCTCGTCCTTGGCGCGCTTGGCGAAAGCGTCGAGGGCGGCCTTCGCGTCGGCTGAGAGCTCGCTCTTGTCGAAGCCGAAGTGCACCGCGTCGTCCGTGAGGGTGACCTCGAACAGGAACGAGTGGTTGGCCAGCTTGTTGGCCTCATTGGCGCGGGCGAGCGCCTCCTTGGTCGTGTCCGACAGCTTGGCGAGCTGCTCCGTCTGCATCGCGTCGGACTTCTTCAGGTTCGTCACGTCCATCTGCGTGGCTTCGACTTGCTTCTGCACCTCACCGATTTTGACGTCCTGGACCTTGGCGGCTTTCGCCACCTCTTCCTGGACGTAGGTCTTGCTGGCGCAGCCGCTCACACCCAGTGCGACGACCAGCCCCACCGCGAGAACACCCCACAGCGACTTTCTCATGGCAAATCCTCCCTTTGCTCCTTCATCTTGCGGTTTAGTGGTTCCCTCTCCATGCAACCGTGTCGTTATATCACAGAGTACTTGCCCCCTGTCAAGCCCCGCCGGGGGATATCAGGGCAGTGTCCCCCGGTAACCCTGCCGCGCCATGACCCCGTAACCCCCGTCTACCCTCACTTCGAGCTTGCGCCACTTCACCATCCCCAGGCCGGAGGGCTCGAAAGTGATGATGTAGCGCATGGCAAGCTCCCCTCTCAGGTCCTTGGCGAACTTTGGGAGCTTGGCGGCGTTGTTGACGCCAATGTAGCGGCCGCCGGAGGCCGCCGCGAACCTCTCCAGCAGCTCCTCGTAACTGTCAGGAGACCCCTCCTCCGGGGGAGGAGGCTCGATCCCCAGGGCGTACAGGGGATCCGCCAGGCCTTCCAGGACCCTCACGGCGTCGGCCTGGGTGAACTCCGAGGCCGTGTCCACGCCGTCTGTGAAGAGGAGCGCGACCCGCCGAATGTTGTGCGCCCCATCCATCGCCTGCGGGGTGGCCGTCAGGATGTCGTAGAGCGCCGTAGTGCCGTAGCCGTGCAGGGACTCAAGGATGCGCCCCACCAACCCGGGGTCGGTGCCGAAGGAGAGGCGCCTCTTCACCTCACCGGCGCCGAATGTGATGAGGCAGACCTCATCGTCGGGCCGGAGCTGCCGGACGAACTCCATGATGGCCTCACGGGTCTTGGCCAGGCGTCTTCCGTTCATCGAGCCGGAGGTGTCAACGACGAACGTGTACGATATCGGGAGTCCCCCTTCCCGCCAGAACGATTTGATGGGGAACTCCATGTCGTCGACGAAGAGGTGGAAGCGGCCCTGCTCCAGGGTCGACACGAGCCGACCCCTGCCGTCGCGCACCGTGACCGGCACGAGGATCGAGGGCACTTCCGCAGTGGCGCTGAAAGCGTCCTTCCTCTCGGGCGGCTCTTCGCAGAAGGCAGAGACCGCCAGGAGAACAACCGACCCCGCGGCCGGCAGCAGCCAAAACGGCAGGCTCTTTGTCGGCATCTGGCCCTAGAACACGAAGGTCAGGCCCAGCGCGAGCTCCGTGAAGGTCAGCCAGTTGTAATCGTAATTGCAGCCGCCCCAGTACCAGTCGCAGTTGTTGTAGCTGTTGTTGTTCAGGTTCACGCTGTGGCCGCGCCAGTCGAACCGGAGCGCGATCTTCGGAGAGAAGAACAGCTTGAACCCGACCCCAAAGTCGCCAACGAACTTGGTGTCGGCCGACAGACTGCCATTAGCGCCTTCGACGTGAAGGGTCGGGGCCAGCCGCATAACGCCGACGCCGCCCCCAAGGAACGGCACGAACCGGCTGTGGCCGAACGCGACTTCCATGTTCACCTCGGCCGTGGTCAGGTCCATCGTCCCGATCTTGCTCATCCCGCCGAAGAAGTCCCCTTGCCCGGTGACGATATCGGGTCGCGCCTTGACGAAGTAGCCCTCGACAGCCCAGTTGGGTGTGAACCGGTAGGCCACGCGAAGGCCGTAGGACGTGGCGTCGTTGAGGGTCATGTCGAAGGGGACGTTGTTGATGGCGCCTTGCGAGATCGTGTCGCCGAACCAGTAGCCGACGGTCGGCGTCAGCTCGATCGTGTTCGGCGTCCCCTGCGCGAAGGACAGAGGTGCGACCAGCACGCAGCAAAGGGTGATCAAGATCCTGCGCATGTCACTTTCCTCCTTGCTTCGGCCTTTCCGCCAGCACCCCGAGCACCTGCTGGCGCAGGTCCTTTGTGGACTCTGGCGAGTACCCGGGGTAGATCCGCACCACGCCTCCCTCTCCATCGAGCAGAACCGAGAATGGAATCCGGTCCACCCCCAGCACGGCCTGTGTCTTGCCGTCGATGAGGTAGACCGGGAGAGTTATACCCGTGCGGCTCAGAAACGTCTGAATCCGCGGCCTGATGAACTCGAGTTGCTGGGCCACGCCCTCCTCGGAAATCGGCGGGAGGTCGACGTCCACCGCCAGCACCACCAGCCCCTTTCCGCCCAGCTCGTTGGAGAGCTTCTGCAGCTCCGGCAGCTCGACCCGGCACGGCCCGCACCAGGTTGCCCAGAAGTTCAGCACCGTCGCGGCTCCGAGCAAGTTCCTCAAGGGGTAGGTCTGACCGGCGAGGTCGCTCACCTCGATCGGGGGGAACGGCGAACGCGGCTGCTCCGCCCAAGCCGGAGCCGTCACCAGAATCGCCAGGAACAAGGCACCGAAGGCTCTCTTGCCCATCGCGCGAATGCTACCACGCCGTTGACACTTTGCAATGCTTGTGCTACCTTTCACAACCATGAGTGAGCGCGAGCTTCACCGCATCGCAGTGGTGGGTGGCGGCATGATGGGACGCTCGATCGCCACGCGCGTCTCGCAGGCGGGCCTGGGCGTGGTGGTGCGCGATATCAGCGACGAGCGCACGACCCAGATCAAGGAGCTCCTGGAGAAGGACCTCGATCGCGAGATCGAGCGCTGGGGGCTCACCCAATCGGAAAAGAAAGCGATCCTCGCCCGAATCGAGTTCACGACCGACGTGCGGAAGACGGCTGGTTGCGATCTGCTGATCGAGACGATCAACGAGGACTTCGCCGCCAAGAAGGCGTTGATCGCCGAGCTGGACGAGGTCCTGGAGCCCGAGATCCCCATCATCGTCAACACGTCCACGCTCTCCATCAGCGAGCTGGCGCAAGGCCTGGCCCACCCCCAACGGGTGATCGGCATGCACTTCCTCTATCCGGTCACCACGACTCGGGTCGTCGAGGTCGTCAAGGGACAGGTCACCAGCGAAGATGCGTTCGAGACCGCGCGCCGCTTCGTGCGCGTTCTCGGAAAGGTTCCGATCCAGGAGTTCGAGTCCCCTGGGTTCGTGACCACGCGCGTGATCATGCCGCTCATCAACGAGGCGGCGCACGTCGTGATGGAGGGGGTGGCCAGCGCGGCCGACGTGGACCTGGCGATCAAGCTGGGCTTCGAGTTCCGCCACGGCCCTCTGGAATGGGCCGACCGGGTCGGCCTGCACAGGATCCTGAACTGGCTCGAGCACCTTTTCCACGAGACCGGCGACGCCAAGTTCCGGCCGTGCCCGATCATCCGGAAGCTGGTGCGCGCGGGCCACACGGGGGCCCGCGTCGGCAAGGGTTTCTTCACCTACGACGGCGAGCGCAGCCGGCTGGACCGTCTGCCCGACGACACCCCAAAGCTCGGCTGAACGCCGGCCTCGCGGCAACGACGGGAGCATGCAATGAAGGTTCTGGTTTTCAACTGCGGTTCGTCCTCCGTCAAGTTCCAGGTCATAGAGACCTCGCTCGAGATGATCGAGGCCAACGCCGACAAGACGCTGGCCCACGGCCTGGTCGAGAAGATCGGCCTGTCAGACTCCCGCCTCGTCATCGAGGTCGAGGGCCGCAAGCCCTACCAGGAGATCTCGGAGATTCTGGAGCACCGGACCGCGGTCGAGCGCGTCCTCAAGGCTCTGGTCCATCCCGACCACGGCGTGCTCAAGAGCGTGAAGGAGATCGAGGCGGTCGGCCACCGGGTCGTCCACGGCGGGGAGAAGTTCGCATCCTCGGTGCTGGTCACGCCCGAGGTGGAGGCGATGATCGAGGAGTGCGTCGTCCTCGCGCCGCTCCACAACCCCCACAACCTGCGCGGCCTCACCGCCGCGCGGAGCCTGCTCCCTGGTGTTCCCCACGTGGCCGTTTTCGACACCGCGTTCCACCAGTCCATGCCGCCGGAGGCCTTCATCTACGGCCTGCCCTACGAGCTCTACAGGCGCCACGCCATCCGGAGGTACGGCTTCCACGGCACCTCCCACCGCTTCGTGTCGATCCGCACCGCCAGGTTGCTGGACCGTCCCCTCGAGGACGTGCGGATCGTGACCTGCCACCTCGGAAACGGATGCTCGATGGCCGCGGTGGACCGCGGCCACTCGGTGGACACCACCATGGGCTTCACCCCGCTCGAAGGGCTTCTCATGGGTACCCGCAGCGGCGACCTGGACGCCGCGATCCTTCCCTGGGTGATGACGATGGAGGACGTCACCCTGTCACAGCTCAATGCGATGCTGAACAAGCACTCCGGCCTGTACGGGATCTCCGGCGTCTCCTCCGACATGCGCGAGATCGAGCACGCTCGCGCTACCGGCAACAAGCGCGCGCGCCTGGCGTTCGAGATCTTCTGCTACCGCATCAGGAAGTACGTGGGCGCCTACGCCGCGGCCATGGGTGGGCTCGACGCGGTCACGTTCACCGGCGGCATCGGGGAGAACTCCTCCCTTGTCCGCGAGACGTCGCTTTCCGGGATGGAGTTCCTCGGCATCGAACTGGACCAGGAGGCCAACCGCACCGCCCCTCGCGGCAAGGAGGTCCTGGTTTCCCGTTCCGGGTCACGTGTGGCGGTCGCCGTCGTTCCGACCAACGAGGAGCGCGTGATCGCCCGCGACACCGTGCGGGTGCTCGGCGGGGTCATGCCTTCGTTCGCCGTGCCGGGAACCGAAGCGCCCCGATAAGCCAGGGGTCACAGCCCCTCGTCTCTTCACCCCGCGGAGTTCTTCTCTTGCCCCGCGGGCAAATGCTCTCTCTTTTCACTGCGTGAGGCTTTGTTCTTGCCCGGCGGGTGCGCGGCCTCTCGGCGCTTGCTCGCCCCCGCTCGCCGCGCGCCAAGACTCCTCCGGCCACGACCCAGCAGTGCGGCCCTGGATGGGGCCCCTCGGTGTCCGCAAAAGACCGCGTCACCGACACCCCACCCCGGATCCGCGCGCTGGGGACCCCGTGGCCTCCGGAGACATGGCCGCCCCACCCGCCGGGCGGATTCATTCCCCCCACCCGAAAAGATGGGAAGCTTCTTTGGGAGGGTGGGCTTTCCATCCGCCGGTGCCGCGGGTGGCCGATCTCTCCGGAGCCCGCGGGCACCGGACGCGCGAGCCGTGCTGGGGAGACGGCGGCGCGGCCTCATGCGAACGCCGCGGGGCCCCGGCGCGGAACGCGCCCTCCGGTCGCGGGCGGAGGAGTGTGTGGCCGCAGTGGCCGGGGAGACGCAAGGCCGCACCCGGCCACTACGGCACCGGCAAAAAACAACGGCTTCACGCAGTGAAAAGGAACGGCGCGCACCCGCCGGGCAGAACAGCCCTCACGCAGTGAAAGAAGAGAGAAAGGTGCGGGCCGCGACCCGCCCGGCCTCGACTGCCTCGTCCAACGCCCGGTACTCCGCCCAGTGCAGGTGATTGACAGCGGGCGCGATCACCGCGTCCGCTTCCTCGAGCATCCGACGCCGCAGCTCGGCCCAGCCCATCGCCGCGGCCCGGAACAGCGCCGTGGGGACACGGTCCCCACCGCGTGCCAGGCGCTGCGTCGCCTCGCTCACCTCCACCGCGACGACCGGGCTCCCCAGGGCGCGTGCCGCGCGAACCGGGATCTCCGCCACGGCGCCGCCGTCCTGGATCGCCCGGCCTGCCCACACGATCGGCGACACCAGCCCCGGCATGGCTGAACTCGCCGCGACGGAGAGCCGGAGCGATCCTCGCGTGAGCCGCACCTCCTCACCGGTCGCACTGTCGGTGGCGACCACGACGAACGGCCTGGGAAGCACCTCGATTGTCGTCTCCGGAAGGAGGAACGCCACGCGCTCGAGGAGGCGCTCTCGGCTCAGGGGCGGTCCTCCCGCGACCGCCCTGAGGAGGGTGACAGCGCGGCGCATTCCGCGCCAGGGCGCGGGGCCGCGGCCGTGGTCCGCCGTGCCATCGAGGTCCGGCACCTCGTCCACGAGCCCGGAGGCCACAAACGCCCTGAGCTTCTGGATCGCCGGCTCGGCGCCGTTCAGGAGCCACAGCGCGCCCATCAGGGCCCCGGAGCTCGTGCCCGCGATTGCCCGCACCTCGAGGTCCGCCTTCTCCAACTCGGCCAGGACGCCGAGGTGCGCCAGCCCGCGCACCCCGCCACTTCCCAGGGCGAGGACCACGCCCCGGGAGACGTCGAGTCTCCTCATCTCCGCGCCTTCGACCGGCGGCGCACGCGGTTCTGGTTGAGGATGATCGCCTCGTGCACGCCCTCCGCCACTCGCTGCGCCTTGTCGGAGATGTGCTCCAGGTCGTCGGTCATCCCTCGGGGGTCGATGTCGCCGACCTTGTCCCCGCCGTCGACCGGCACGCCGTCGCGCAGGAGGCCGCGGATCACCCCGGAGATCCGCGCCACAACGGGGTATTCGGAGTCGACCGGCACGCCCTTGTAGAGGTCCTCGCGGGCGAACAGCAACACCACGACCCCGATCTTCTGTCCCTGTTCGAGACGGGCGCCGATGTCGTGGTTCGTGCGAAAGATTCCCGGCCTCTGCGCCTTGATGACACGCTCGAGCGCGAAGCCCATGATGTCTGCCGGCGGCTCCGACGGCAGCGACTGCCCTCCCGAGGTAAGCACCCTGCCCAACTGGAGGCCGCGCACGGTCTCGACCAGGGCGTGGCAGTCCTTGCCGGCGATGTAGCCCGGGCCGAGGGCGATCACGAGGGGCGCGAGGTCCTTCGTGAGACCCCAGTTGGAACGGAGCATCGCCGCCTCGACATAGATGTCCGGAGGCCACGCCGCGAGAACCTCGGGCAACGGCTGCGTGGTCACTGCGAGGTCACCCAACTCGTGGACCATGTCGACGTCGGAGAGCAGCATCACGAACCGCGCGGTTACTCCGTCGACGGTCTTGCCATGGCTGAAGACAGCCTCCGAGAAACAGACGTTGCGTCGCACGGCCTTTGGGAACGCGCGCTCGACAAGCAGTATGCGCCCCATGCCCTGCTGCGCCAGGTGGGCCGCCACTGCGCTTCCGAGCTCCCCGGCGCCCCTGATCAGGACGCGCGCATCGCGCAATCGTTGCATCAGCGTGCCGCCAGAGCCTCGATTTCCACCTGTGCCCCGCGCGGCAGCGCGGCCACGCCCACGACTGCGCGGGCCGGCCGGTGGTCGCCGAAGAAGGTCGCGTAGATCTCGTTGAACTCGGCGAAGCGTCCGACATCGGTGAGGTACACGGTGACCTTTACGACCCTGCGCCGGTCGGAGCCGCCGGCTCGCAGGATCGCATCGAGGTTCGCGAGCACCCGCGTCGCGTGATCTGCGAAGCTCCCGCGCACCAGCTCACCGGTGGCCGGGTCCAGGGGAATCTGGCCCGACACGAAAACCCAGTCCCCAAGCGCGATTCCCTGGCTGTAGGGCCCGATCGCCTTGGGCGCTGCGTCGGTGTGGACAACCTCCGGTTCGACCTTCATGCCCCCTCCCGATCGGGAATGAACTCCCAAATGTCCCGAAGGTTACGGAAGCGCTCACCAAAGTCAAGGCCGAAGCCCACCACGAAGCGGTCCTCGATTTCGAGGCCCACGAAGTCCAGGGGGACGCCCACCTTCCTCCGCGAGGGCTTGGAAAGCAGGGTGACGACCTGGACCGAGCGAGGGTGGCGCGCCCTCAGGAGCGCCACCACGTCGGCGAGCGTGAGCCCGGTGTCCACGATGTCTTCGACCACGTAGACGTCCTTTCCCGCAATGTCCACGGTCACGTCCTTGACCAGCGTGACGGTCCCCGAGGACTCGGTCGTGGCCCCGTACGATGAGACCTGAATGAAGTCCACGACGACGCTTCGATTCAGGTGCAGCGTGAGTGCAGTCATGAAGTAGACCGCGCCCTTCAGGATCCCCACGAAGACGGGATCCCGCCCCTCGAGGTCCGCGTTGATCTCCTCGGCCAACGTGGCAATCACCTGTTGAACTTTCTCGGCCGTGATCACCTTTTCTGTCAGCACCCGTCACCTCCGTTTGACTGCCGCACGGTCCTCTGGTGTAGACTCTCTCCGGAAGCCGCGCAATGAGTGCCATCGGGCTGCAAGAGCTGAACCAGCGCTACGTCCGGCTCACAGATCGAAGCCGGTCGCAGTGGACGTTCTATCAGTATCTGCAGGGGCTGTTCAAGCACCTGTTCAAATTGCAGTGCCCCATCGAGATCGACTTTCCGAGCCTCTTCAACGACTTGCGCCAGTTGGGGGCGGGCCTCGGACACCCCGAGACCTCCCGCACCGACCGGGCGATCTCCACTCTCAACGCCAGGCTCGATGGCCAGGCTCGCCGGCTCCTCGAGGTGGACGAGCAGATCCCCCCGTCCCTGCTCCGCAGGTTCTTCGACCGGTTGCGCAATCAGGACGAGAAGGTGCTGCTCGCAATAATCAAGTTCTACCTCGATGGCAGCGGAGCCAGCGAGGA
This sequence comes from Thermoanaerobaculaceae bacterium, assembly GCA_022865555.1. GTDB lineage: Bacteria > Acidobacteriota > Thermoanaerobaculia > Thermoanaerobaculales > Thermoanaerobaculaceae > RBG-13-68-16. The sequence continues at coordinate 12,937 of JALHTD010000329.1, forward strand.
CACGCTCGACAAGCTGGACATCCTCTTCACGCGGCTGGCGGAGATCCCGCGCGAGGACCGCGGAAGCCTCGTGCGGGAGCGCCACGAGATCGAGCGCCTCGTGCAGCCGCTCCTTCAGTACCGCCCCTCCCTGAAGACCCCCGAGCAGGAGCTCGAAATCCTCCTCCACGCACTCGCCGACCTCAAGGCCGAGGTGATCGGTAGCCGGAGCTTTACCGAGCTTGCGGGGGGCGGTGCTCTGGACAGGTTCCGGAGCGTCAAGCGGCGTCTTGGCGAGAACATGCTCCACCCGCGCCTGCTCCCCGTGGTGCTGGAGACCACGGTCGCGATCAAGAACCGGTTCCGCGAGCTCTGGGAGGACGAAGAGACCGCACTGATGGCCGATACGAATAAGGTGCGCGAGCTGCAGAAGCAGCTCGCAGGGAACCCCGAGATCGCCACCCCCGAGCTGCGTGAGCTGCTCGAGGTCTTCGCCTCGGCGCAGCAGCGTTTCGACGAGGGGCGGCAGACGGAGAACCTGCGCCGGGAAGACGCGCTCAAGCTCCGCATGACGCTGAACCGCATCCTCGAGCAGTTCGACATCAGCCAGATTACCGCGCAGTCGCAACCGAGCGCGGCCGTCGAGGAGGAAGGAGAAACCCCTTCGCCCTGGGAGACCAGCAAGCAGCCCCCGCCGGCGTCCGGGGCGGCTGGCGCCCAGCCGGTCTCCTCCGGCCTGCAGACCGACCCGCTGCTGCAGGAGTACGTGAGC
>JALHTD010000330.1 GCA_022865555.1 Thermoanaerobaculaceae bacterium
CCGAGGGGCGAGGCATGATCTCCTGGGCCAAGCCGGACAGGCTCTCCGAGTACGACCCGACCCACGCGGTGTTTCGCGACCTAATGAGCTACCGCGTGCGCGAGGTGCTGCTGGTGTCCTCGCTGTACGACTCCTACATCCTGGAGGAGGACGGCCAGCTCTCGGAGAGCCTGGATGCGGAGTTCTACCAGCTCAACCTCGCCACGTCGCCTCGCATCACCCAGGTTCCCACCGCAGAGGAGGCGCTCGCCCTCCTGGAGAAGCGCCCCTTCGATCTGGTGATCACGATGGCACGCCTGGGCGGCATGTACGTCTCGACCGGCCGCTGGACGTGCGCATCGACGGCCGCTCGGGGCGCGGTCTCGTGCTCAGAGAAGCATTCGGCCGCTGACGACGTGCAAAAAAACGAGAGGCCGGCGCGGGGCCGGCCTTGGATCTGCCGTGATTGACCCGAGCGCTACCTGCCCGCGGGTGCGGGCGGAACCGGGTCCGGCACTTTGTTCTTGATCGGCGGGATCGACTTCAGGTAGGCGAAGATCGCCTTGAGGTCCTCGTCCGAGAGGTTTCGGTACATTGGCCAGGGCATGGGCGGCAGGATGTCCCTGCCGGCGCCAAGGTGCTTGCCGGTCCGAATCGCTTGGACGAAGTTCTCCTCCGACAGGGCGCCCAGGCCGGTCTCCGGGTCGGGCGTCAGGTTGGCCGTGTGGCTGGTCCCCCACGGACCGGACCACGCGGTCATGGTCAGAGCCGCTGTGATCCCCCAGGGGCCGGGCGGCAGCGCTGGCGATGGCGGGAGCTTCATCCCCTCCGGGTGGCCGGAGAGCATGCGGGTCATGTCGGGCTCCGGGCCCTTCTCACCGAGCTTCCACGGCGTGTGGCAGTCGTTGCACCCCATTGCGGTGACGAGGTACTTGCCCCGCTCCACTGGACTCGGGGGCGCGGCCTGTTGTGCTCCCTGCTGGCACGCGACGACCGCGACGAAGGCGGCCGCCAGGATCACAGCGAGCAAAGATTTACTCATGGTCTTCCCTCCTTTGCGGCTAAATTAAAATGTAGTCTAATCTTCAAAATCAGAGTGTCAAGGTCCTCGGGACGCCGTGACAGCTTCGTGATACGATCCGCGCCGGGGTGTTCCCTCCGGCCGCCGCCACGCCTCTTTGGGGGTCACGCGCGATGGACCTTGAACTCGACCCGAGCACGATCATCTACCTGGACAACGCCGCCACCACCTTTCCCAAACCCAAGGAGGTGCTGGAGGCTGCGCTGGACGCCTACACGCGCTTCGGCGTCAACGCTGGCCGCTCGGGGTACGACCTCTGCCTGGTGGCCGGCGAGCTGGTCGAGACCACCCGCAAGGAGCTCACCCGCTTCTTCGGCGGCACCGACCCCAACCGGCTGATCTTCGCCTACAACGCCACCGACGCGCTCAACCTGGCGATCCAAGGAATCCTGGAAAGCGGCGACCACGCGGTGTCCACCACCATCGAGCACAACTCGGTGATCCGTCCACTCAACCACATGGCGCGCGAGCGGGGCGTCACCCTGGAGTACGTGCCGGTGGGCGGTGACGGGTTCGTGGACCCCGGCGAGATCACGCGCCGTCTCAGACGCACCACCAGGCTGGTGGCGGTCA
>JALHTD010000331.1 GCA_022865555.1 Thermoanaerobaculaceae bacterium
CCCTTCTCCGACTCCAAGAAGCTCCTGGTGGTGGAGAAGACCGACCCTTCGGGCAAGCCGACCGGCGACTACGTGATCGCGGTGGACGTCGTGGGCGCCGGGGTCGGCGAGCAGGTCCTCGTCCTGGACGAGGGCAACGGGGCGCGCCAGGTGTTCGACTCCGCCGACGCCCCCGTGCGCTCTGTGGTGGTCGGCATCATCGACGAGATCCAGCTCGAGGCCCGATAGGCCCGCGCTCACACATTGGCCAGCAGCTCTCCCAGGAGCGCCGCAGCCTGGTCGTGGATGCCGGGCGCTTCGCTCTCGCGCGGCCCGGCCACGTTCAGGACACGGATCCGGTGTTCGAGGAGGAAGGCTCGTATCTCGGCGGCATTTGCACCGCCCTCCAGGTTCGCGACTATCACAGGCTTGCCGGCGCGGCGCGCAAGCGACACGGTGAGGGCCGTGCCCCCCCGCGGCCGGCCGCGGGTGACGACCAGCGTGCCGTCGGAGTCGCGGACGTTCCAGGCGGTGCGCTCGGGGTACGACGCGGACGGGGTCTCTCGCAGGGGGTAGCTCTCGGGGATGGGGCCGTCCTCGGCGCGGCGCCCGCGCGGGCACCACCCCCCGCAGGGGACCCCCAGCTCCCGGGCGACGTCCAGCGCCGCCCGGTCCACCCCGGTCTGCCCGCCGGAGATCACCCGCACCGCGGCCCCCTGCGAACCCCCGGCCCTCACAGCGGGAGCAGCGCCTCACCCGCGGGCAGCAGTGCCAGGCAGGCGGCGAGGATGGCGTAGAGGGCCAGGAGCTGCACGCCCTCGAGCCAGTTGGTCTCGCCGTTCAGGGTCACGAGGCCCGCGAGGCCCACCGCGGCCGCCACCGAGACCACCTCCACGAGCGAGAACACCAGGGTCATGGGGTGGCCCAGCGGCAGCGAGAGCAGCACCAGCACCGGGGTCACGAAGAGGGCGACCTGGAGCGACGAGGCCAGGCACACCGAGATAGCCGCGTCCATGCGGTTCCTCCAGGCCAGCACCACCGCGGCTGCGTGCTCGGCGGCGTTGCCCAGAACCGCGACCACGACCACCCCCATGAAAACGGGGCCCAGCCCAAGCGCCTGCCCGACCTCCTCCACGCTCCCCACCAGGACCTCCGAGAGCAGCGCGGTCACAGCGCCCCCGCCCGCAAGGCTCCAGAGGGCCCGCCGCGTGGTCCAGTTCGGCGCCTCGTCCTCGTGGCCGCCGCCGAGGAGGTGACGATGTGTCTTGAGCGAGAACACAAGCGCCGCCGCATAGACCACCAGAAGCACGACCGCGACCGCCAGGGAGAGTGGCCACGCCAGCGCTTCCCGGTGCGAGAGCCTGGCCAGGTGGAAGAACACCGCGGGGAAGAGGAGGGCGAACACCGCCAGCGCGAGCGACCCCACTTGGCTCTCCGCGGCCAGCGATGAGAACTTCTGCACCTTGAACCGGAGCCCGCCCGCAAAAGCGGCGGCCCCCAGCACGAGCAGCAGGTTGCCGATGATCGAGCCGGAGATCGAGGCCTGGACCACCTCGACGAGCCCCCGGCGCAGCGCCAGGACCGCGATGATCAGCTCGGCCGCGTTTCCGCAAGTTGCGTTCACGAGCCCGGCGGCAACGGGCCCCAACCTGGCCGACAGCTGCCCGGTGGCCTCCCCGAGCAAAGCGGCCGCCGGGAGCAGCGCGAGACCCGCCAACGCAAACCTCACGAGCGCCGGGGCGTGGAAGAGGCCTGCCGCGACCGCTGCCGGCACGGCGAGCCACGGGAGGAGCTTGAGCACTCGGCGGGCCATCGGTTCTCCTCCGCAGCGGCGCCCCTCCCGGGGGTCGCTGCACCACCGGACCTCTCAAGGCCCGCATGCTAGCAGGAAACCTCGGCCGCGCCGCTGCGTACCCTTACCTGTGAGCGAGCTCGGCGCGAGCTTCTCGTTCCCCTTCCGCCACCCCACATGGCTCGGGCGGGTGTTGATGGGGGCTGCCCTCGAGGTGATCCCCGTGCTGCTGGCGCTCCCGATCATCCTCGGCGCGATGAAACTGCGCGATCACTTCCCCTGGCGGACCTTCGCTCTGCTTCCCCTCGTGGTGCTGGTCGGGCTCGCCTGCCGCTTCCTCGTGCTCGGCTACCTCCGCCGCACCGCCAAGGGGGTGCTGGACGGCACCGCAGACGGCCTGCCCGCCTGGGACCGGCCAGCCGAGGACCTCGTCGAGGGGCTCAAGCTCTGGCTGGTATCCGCGGCCCTGTTTCTGCCCGCCCTCGGCGTCACCGCCGGGCTCACGCTGTTGATCATGGCCGTCACCTCTCCGAGCATGGCCTGGCTTCCGCTCGTGGTGCTGGGCCCGCCCGCGGTCCTGATCACCCTTTTCTACCTGCCCGCAGGCCTGCTCGCCACGGTGGCGGAGGAGGACACCCTCGCCGCCTTCAACTTCGACCGCGTCGGAGGGATCATCGGGCGCGCGTTCGGTCCTTACGCGCTTGCGTTCCTGGTTGCGCTCGGAGCCGAGATCCTGGCCCAATTCGGCCTGTTGATCTGCTGTGTCGGAATCTTCGCCGCGCGCTTTGCGGCACACTGCGTCGGCGTGCACGTCTTCGCCACTGCCTACCGTCACGGGGTGCCCGCGGCCCCGACGCCTGTCCCTGACCCGGGCTTTGTGGCCCCTGTGTAAGGCTCAGGCGGTCTGTGCACCCTGGGTACGGGGTGGCGCAACGAACAGCGCGTAGAGCACGAGACCCACGGCGGACGCCACGCCCAGCACCATCACGCCGCCGAAGAACGGCATGAACTGGGGCGCCAAGCCTGCTGCGACCCGGTCGGTGATGTGGCGCTGGTAGAGGAACCCCGCCCACGGCCCCGAGTAGAGGTTCCCGAGGAAGATCGAGAAGAACGAGTAACCCAGGTAGACGGCGACCTTGTCGCGCGGCGCGATCGTCCCGCAGTACTCGAAGAACCGAGCCGAGCAGACCATCTCGCCGAACGACCAGACGAAGATACCGAAGGCCACCATGCCAGCTGCAGACGAGAGGGCCGGCATGATCCACGCGATCGTGCAGACGATGGTGCCGACCAGCATCGCGGTGAGCGTGCGCCAGCTCCGCGTGAAGTAGCTCACCACCGCCTGCAGCAGCACGATGAGCAGTGCGTCGAGCGAGATGAACACCTCCGGGTTGAGCCAGCGGCCGACCCAGCGCGTGAGCGGCACCAGCCGGTCGATCGCCGCCTCCACCGCGGGCAGGTTTGAAAAGCTGTCCACGAACAGCGGCATGAAGCCGAAGAGCACATTCATCATGCCCCAGAAGCCGGAAAAGATGACCAGCAGCAGAACAAAGCGCCAGTTCCCGAGCACCAGCACCACGTCCGCCAGCACGCGGCCGGCGCTCTTTCCGCTGCGCCGCTCCTCCTGCGCGACCGGCTCGCGGTAGGCGAGCAGCGCCTGCAGGAACATCAGGGCGCAGGCGCCCGCCGAGACCCAGAACACGTAGCGGAATTCGGTCCGGTTGCGCACCTGGGCGGCGAGCACCGGGCCGATCAGCCCGCCGGCGTTGACGACCATGTAGTACAGGCCGAAGCCCACGGGGCGCGTCGTGCCCTCCTCCGTCGTGCGCGTGACAGTGCCCGAGATCGTCGGTTTGATGATCGAGCCACCCACCGCGATCAGGCCGAGCGCCACGCAGATCACCGGGAAGCTCTTGGAGCTGCCAAGCAGCGCGTATCCGCCCGTCAGCGTTGCGAACGCCAGCACGAGGGCGGGCTTGTAGCCGAAGCGGTCGGCGAGCGCGCCGGCAAAGAGCGGAAGCAGGTAGAGGGCGCCCGAGAAGATCCCGTAGACGGTGCCGTAGAGGTCGGGGCGGATGCCGATGTGCTGGACCAGGTAGATGCCCAGAACCAGCACCATCCCGTAGTACGCGAGCCGCTCGAACAGCTCCATGACCAGCGCGGAGTAGAGCGTTCCCGGGAGCTGACGAACCACTCGCGATTTCATCGGCGAATTCTACCTTGGCCCGCCGATGACCCGGCTGCGCGTCTGCGCGAAACGGCTAGCCGCTGCCGACAGGCTTGCCGATCAGCTC
>JALHTD010000332.1 GCA_022865555.1 Thermoanaerobaculaceae bacterium
CTTTCTGGGCCTGGCGGTGGCTGGCAGCTACAACCGCCTCGTCACCCTCGAGGAAACGGTCAAGAGTGCCTGGAGCCAGGTCGAAAACGTCTACCAGCGGCGGGCCGATCTCGTCCCCAACCTGGTCGAGACGGTGAAAGGCGCGGCATCCTTCGAGAAGGACACCTTTACCGCCGTCACCGAGGCGCGCGCCAAGGTGGGTCAGGTCACCTTCGGAAAGGTGCCGGACGCCCAGCAGATGCAGCAGTTCCAGGGCGCCCAGGACGGGCTCTCCTCGGCGCTCTCACGGCTACTGGTCGTGGTCGAGAAGTACCCGGAGCTGAAGGCCACACAGGCCTTCCGCGACCTCCAGGTGCAGCTCGAGGGGACCGAGAACCGTATCGCGGTGGAGCGGCGGCGCTTCAACGAGGCCGCGCAGGCGTTCAACACAACGCGCCGGCGGTTCCCGACCATGATCGTCGCCTCGCTCTTCGGCTTCGCCGAGAAGCCCTACTTCCAGTCCGCGCCGGGGTCCGACAAGGCGCCGCAGGTGAAGTTCTGAGAGATCCTGAAGCGTGGTCCGTGGTCCGTGGTCCGGCAGCACGGAGGATGGCCGCCTTCGTCGTCGCGGCTTTCTGCGCCGCTGCGGCGGCGTTCGCGCTCGAGGTGCCGCCGGCGCCGCGGGAGTACCTCACCGACTTCGCGGGGGTGATCGGGCGCCAACAGCAGACCACCATCGACGCGCGACTCGAGGGGCTGGAGCGGCAAACCGGGCACCAGGTCATCGCGGCCCTCTTCCCCTCCCTGGACGGCGAGGCACTGGAGGACTTCACGCTCCGCTGCGCCGAGCGCTGGAAGGTCGGGCGCAAGGGTCTGGACGACGGGATCATCTTCTTCGCCTTCGTACGTGACCGGCGCATGCGGCTCGAGGTCGGGTACGGCCTCGAGGAGAAGGTTCCGGACGCGATGGCGAGCCGGCTCCTGAACGATGTCGTCAAGCCGTCGTTCGCGGCGGGAGACTTCGGGGGCGGGGTGCTGGCGCTGGCTGGCGCGCTGGAGAGGATCTTTCGCGGCGAAGCGCCCCTGCAGCCGCCGCGGGGGAAGAGGACGTCGCCCGGCGTCCCGGGTGTGCTCGTCCTCATCATCCTGTTCCTGCTGACCCGGGCGATGCGCGGTAGCCGGCGGGGGTACCGGGGCGGGTTTGGGGGCTGGGGCGGCTTCTCGGGAGGGGGGTTCTCCGGCGGAGGCTTCTCCGGCGGCGGTGGCTCGTTCGGCGGCGGTGGCGCTTCCGGGTCCTGGTGATGGGAACGAGGTTGGAGGGGGACGACGTGGAGTGTGACCTGATCATCACGGGTGGCACGGTTCTCACCATGACGCCGGGGAGCGAGCCACTGGCGGACGGCGCGGTGGCAGTGCGCTCGGGCGAGATCGTGGCGGTCGGCGGCGCGACGGAGTTGCTGGCGCAGTCCCGGCCCGCGACTGTGCTGGACGCGGGTGGGGGCATCATCCTGCCCGGCTTCGTCAACACCCACACCCACCTCGCCATGACGCTGCTGCGAGGGCTCGCCGACGACCTGCCGCTCATTGCGTGGCTGGAGAAGCACATCTGGCCCACCGAGCGGGTGCTTATGGACGCGGAGACGGTGGCGTTGGGCACGCGGCTGGCTGCGGCCGAGTGCCTGCAGGCCGGGGTCACCTGTGTCTGCGACATGTACTTCTTCGCCGAGCGAGTGATCGAGGCCGTGACCGCGGCGGGGCTGCGCGCCGTCGTCCCGGAGGCCCTGATCGACTTCGCCACGCCCTCCTGCCCGACGCCGGAGGACGCCCTTGTCAAGCAGCGCGAGCTGCTCGAGCGCTACCGGTCCCACCCGCTGGTCGTGCCCGCAGTGGCGCCCCACTCGCCGTACAGCGTCTCGGCCGGCAACCTGGCCAAGGAGGCCGAGCTCGCCGAAGAGTTCGGCGCCCCGCTGATCATCCACCTGGCGGAGACGCGCTGGGAGGCCGAAAAGGTCAAGGCCGAGAAGGGCGTCTCGCCTGTCGCCTACCTCGCCGACCTGGGGATCCTCTCGGAACGCACGGTGGCCGCCCACTGCGTGCACGTGACGGAGGACGACCTCGATCTCCTCGCCGAGTTCGACGTCGGGGTGGCCACCAACCCGGTTTCCAACCTCAAGCTCGCGAGCGGCGTGGCCCCCGTGCCGCAGATGCTCGCCCTCGGGATCAAGCTCGGCTTCGGCACCGATGGCGCGGCCTCCAACAACACCTTCGATCTGCTGCGGGACGCGCAGCTCGCGTCCCTCCTCTACAAGGGAATCAGCGGCGACCCCACGCAGATGCAGGCACGCACCGTGGTGGAGATGCTCACGATCGGGGGGGCGAGGGTGCTCGGGCTTGCCGATCGGGTCGGCACGCTGGAGGTGGGCAAGCGCGCGGATGTCGTCTGCTTCGCTCTCGACCACCCGCGCACCGTCCCCGTCTACGACCCGTACTCGCACATGGCCTACGCGGCGCGTTCTTCAGATGTGCGGCACGTGGTGGTGGACGGACGGGTGGTCGTGCGGGACCGCGCACTCGTGGGCACCGACGTGGAGGGACTGCTCGCCGAGGTGCGCGAGGCTGCGGCACGCGCGCGGAGGCTCCTCGCGACCTAGGAGCCTGTCCGGGTAAACGACGAAAGCGAGAATTCCGAGGGCGCCGGATGACATAGCCAGCCGGATGCCATCGGGATTCGCAGCCGGAGTATTACCCGGACAGGCTCCTAGCCCTCGCCCTTGTCCTTCGGGCGCTTCAGGATCCTGCGCACGTGCTCGGAGCTGATGCGGATCTTCACCGGCCCCTCCTTGCGAGGGGCACGCGGGCGGGTGTCCCCGCCGGCCTTGCCTCCGCCTGTCTCCTTCGCGGACGCCTTCGCTGCCTGCTTCTCGCGCCCCTCCTCGGCAGGGGTGCCGAGGGCCTTGGCGATCATCTTGGTGAGGGCCTCCGGGGCGGGCACGTCGAACTCGATACCGGCGCGGTAGAGGAGCACGCGCTGGTCCTTTTCGTCGAGCCCGAAACCCCAGGCGCGGCAGCGCCGCACGATGCCGTGCACCACGATGTCACCGCTCTCGAGCTGAATTCGCAGGTCGCATGGCAACTCGGGCCTCAGGCTGGTGGCCAGCTCGAGCTGCGCGCCGCGGGAGGAGATGTCCACGATCCGGGCGGGCAGGAACGTCTTCACCCTCGCCGGCAAAGGCTTCTGGGGCTCCACCCTGGGCACGGCGCGCCGTTCGGTCATCGCACACAGTCCTTGAGGTAACGGCCTGCACCACGAATATAGCGGTTCGTACCCAGGTTTGCCACCCGCACCCGCGCCGCGCCGGTGACGGCGAGGGCCCTCGGGAATGACGGCCCGCCGGGCGAGCGTTCTCGGGGTGGTAGTTGAAACTCAGGCCGCGTCCCGGAAGAGCCCCGGGAGCGAACCGAAAAGGAGAACACGTCAATGGCAAAACTGTCGCTTCCCCCCCTGCCCTACGACTACAAGGCCCTCGAGCCGTGGATCGACGAGCAGACAATGCGGATACACCACGACAAGCACCACCAGGCCTACCTGGACAACCTCCTCAAGGCGATCGCGGGCACGGACCTCGAGAACCGCGAGGTCACCCAGATCCTCGCAGACCTGGGCCGCGTGCCCGAGAACATCCGCACCGCCGTGCGCAACCACGGCGGCGGGTTCGTCAACCACAGCCTGTTCTGGGAGATCATGGGGCCGAACGCGGGCGGCGCGCCGGCCGGGGAGCTCGCCAAGGCGATCGGCACCACCTTCGGCAGCTTCGACTCGTTCAAGGAGAAGTTCGCCGCCGCCGCGATGGGGCAGTTCGGCCGGATCACCGTGCTCTCGGATCTGCCGAGCGACCGGGCCCTGCTCGCCCTCGTCAAGCGGGCGGCCGCGCTCAACGAGCAGGGCATCAAACTGCC
>JALHTD010000333.1 GCA_022865555.1 Thermoanaerobaculaceae bacterium
CGGAACTCGCGAGCAGCCGCCCGCTCGTAGGGGAGGAGTGAGTCCCGGGTGGCGCCCCGCTCGAGCGCCCCGGGCAGGATCGCGCCGAGTGCCTGTGCCCCGTCGAGGGCCAGCGAGATTCCTTCGCCCGTGATGGCATCGACGTATCCGGCCGAGTCGCCCACCAGGACGAAGCGATCGGCGATCCGCAAGCGAACGCCCTGCGCGAGCGGCCCGGCCCCGCGAGCCCGCGAGTCCGCGGGTGCATCCGCGAGACGTGAGGCCAGAGCGGGGAACCGCCGCATGAGGTTCTCGAACGAGATCGTTTCCCCAACGGCGTCCATCTAGAAGAGGAAGGCGATCCCGACCCGTTCTGCACCCGCCGGCGTGACGAACGCCTCCGCCTCGTCGCCGAGGTGCACCTCGACGAACTCGCTCCACGGGGCCACGCGGAAGTGCTGCCGCAGCCCCAGGCGTTGCGGGAGCCGGGACGGGCGGTCGAGCCCCGCGAGCCGGCGGAGCCGGGAGTGGAGGCCGTCCGCGGCGACGAGCACCCCGGCGACCACCGCCCCGCCGGCGGTCGCGAGCGTCACGGAATCGGCGGTCGTCGTGAACCCCTCGACCTGGCAGCTCCAGCGCATCTCGACGCCGCACTCGCCGGCGCGCCGGGCCAGCGCGGAGGTCAGCGCGGTGCGCCGGATGCCGAGCCCGGGCGAGGGGAGCCGGCCCTCGGCGCACGAGCCGTCTTCCTGGACGTAGCGGATCCCGACGAAAGGTGCGCAGTCCCCGCAGGGGATCAGGTCTCTCGCGCCCATCGCCTCGAGCACGCGCACGCCTGCGGGCATGAGCCCTTCCCCGCAGGCCTTGTCGGGGGGGCCGCTGCTCCTGTCGAGCATGACCGTCGAGAGGCCGGCGCGGGAGGCGAAGATCGCAGTGGCCAGCCCGGCGGGGCCGCCCCCCACGACGGCGACGTCGAAGCTATCGCCCACGGCCGAGCTTCACCTTGGCGAACGCCAGAGCGGATCGGGCAAGCTCCGCGGAGAGCCGGGCCGGCCCGGCCGAGCGGGGCGGTGTGAGCTGTCCCGCCAGGTAGAGGCGCAGCGCCTCGCTGCGGCGCAGCTTGCCGCTCGAGGTGCGGGGGAGCGTGCCCGGCTCGAGCATCACCACCGTGTGCGGGCGGATGCCGGTGTGCTCCAGGATCGCCTGCCGGATGAGCTCGGCGGTGCCGGCGTCGCCATCGCTGCGGTTCGCGTCCCTCGCGCGCTCGGCCAGCACGAGGAGCTCCTCGCCGTCCTCCCCATCGGGCACGAACCCCAGCGCCACGGAGCACGCCGCGCGGACGCCCTCGACGCCGTCGAGGCACTCCTCGAACTCATGAGCGACGTGGTTGGCGCCACGGATGATGACGAGGTCCTTCTCCCGCCCGCACACGTACAGCTCGCCATCGGCGACAAAGCCGAGGTCCCCGGTGTCGAGCCAGCCGTCCGCGATGGCCTCCGCCGTGGCCTCGGGGCGACCGAAGTAACCGACCATCACCGACGGCCCTCGCGCGAAGATGCGCCCCACCGTGCGCTCGGGTACGTTTTCCCCGTTTGTGCCTCGCACCTCGAGCTCGCTGCCGGGCACAGGGGTCCCGACCGAGACGATCGCACGCGCCCCCTCGATGACCTCACCGGTCGCCGCGAGGCGCGCCGGGTCCACGCCGATCGCCCTGGGCTGTCCCGGCGGCGCGAACGTCACGGCCAGCGAGGCCTCGGCAAGGCCGTAGACGGGCCGCAGCGCCGAGGCGTCGAAGCCGAAGCGGCCGAAGCGCTGCGCGAAGCCTCGCAGGGTCGCGATCGAGATCGGCTCGGCGCCGCACACGGCAAGGCTCCAGCTCGAGAGATCCAGCCCCTCGAGGTCCTCGTCCCGCGCCCGCTTCGAGCAGATCGCGTAGCCGAATGTCGGCGACACCGAGAGTGTGGCGCGGTGGCGCGCAATCGCCCTCAGCCAGAGGGCCGGCCGGGCCAGGAAGTGCTCGGGGGGGATGAGGACGAGCGGGCCCGGGTAGTACACGGCGAGGAGAAGACAGCCGATGAGCCCCATGTCGTGGTAGAGCGGCAGCCAGGACACGCCGCGCTGCGGGAAGCGGTCCTCGGGCGGCAGGAGCGCCTTGAGAGCCGAAAGCTGCGCCATCAAGGCGGCGTGCGACAGCGCGACGGGCTTCGGGTCGGTCGTCGAGCCCGACGAGAACTGGATGAGCCCGAGAGCCTCGGGATCCACGGCCGCGTGGAGCTCCCCGTCCGCTTCGACACTCAGGTCCTCGAGCGAACGACACCCCAGCCGCGGACGTGAGCGCTCGATCGCCTGGCCCAGGAGCTTGCGGGTCCTGGCGTCCGCCAGCACCAGGGATGCGCCGGCCGCGTCGAACATCCGGGCCGTCGCGGCGTGATACTCGGGCAGCCGGCCGAGGCGGAAAGGAGGGTAGAGCGGGACCGGCACCGCGCCGGCGAGCAGGGTGCCGAAGTAGGCGTCGAGAAACGCGGGGGAGGTGGGGAAGACGAGCGCGACCCGGTCGCCGGCCGCGACGCCGGCGTGCCGCAGCGCCGCGGCGGTCCGCCGAGCACGGGCGTGGACCTCGCGGAACGGAACGAAAGTCTCCCTCTCGTGGAGGTCCACGAACGTGATACCCGACGGCGTCGCCGCAGCGGCAGCCAGGGCCTCGTTGACGGTCCGGTGCTGGGGAGGCGGCAGCGGCGGTCCCTTCACTGCGCCCCTCGCCCGTGCGCGCTTTCGGGAGCACCCTCGGCTCTGGCCTCTCGCGACCTCCGCTCCACGAGGTCGACGAGGTCCCCGACGGAGACGACGCCGGTGGCGTCCTCGTCGGACAGCTTGACGAGGAACCGGTCCTCGAGCGCCACTGCCAGAACGATCGCGCCCATCGAGTCGACCCGGAGGTTCTTGGCC
>JALHTD010000334.1 GCA_022865555.1 Thermoanaerobaculaceae bacterium
GCCGGCGCTCGCGTTCCCGCGGGATCACGGCTCGCACCCCGCGCTCCGCACCGAGTGGTGGTACGTGACCGGCGCGCTTGCCGATCCCGGTGGACGGCGCTACGGCTTCCAGCTCACGTTCTTCCGGCAGGGTCTCGACCCGTCACCGCCAACCCCGGGCTCCTCGGCGTTGCGGGCTCGCCAGGTGCTGGCCGCCCACTTCGCGGTGGTCGAGATCGGGCAGAAGAAGGCGCGCTTCGCCGAGCGCGTGCGCCGCATCGCCGCAGGGATGGCAGCCGCCTCCGAGGGGGACCTGGACGTTTTCCTCGACGACTGGGAGATACGACGCCTCCCGAGCGGGCTCATCACGCTTGTCGCCAGCGACCGCGACAGCGGCCTCACGCTCACCCTCGAGCTGCAGCCCGTAAAACCCCTGGTGCTGCAGGGCGAGGGCGGGGTCTCGCGCAAGGGTCCCGAGCCCGGAAACGCCTCGGTTTACGTGAGCTTCACGCGCCTGGCGGCCCGCGGTCGCCTGAGCCTCGACGGGCGCGAGCGTGCCGTGCAGGGGGAGGCGTGGTTCGACCACGAGTGGGGCTCGAGCCAGCTCGGCGCCGGCGTTGTCGGGTGGGACTGGCTCGGCGTGCGGCTCGCCAACGGGCGCGAGCTGATGTTGTACCGCCTGCGTGACGCGACGGGCAGCGCCGCCCCGGATTCGGCCGGCACACTGGTGGAGCGTGACGGCAGCGCCCGTCACCTCGCCGCGACCGAGTTCGCCATCGAGGCGCTCTCGTGGTGGACCAGCCCGCGGACCGGGGCGCGTTACCCGGCCCGCCTGCGCGTCCGGGTGCCGGGGGCCGGTCTCGATCTCGAGGTGCGCCCCGAGCTCCCCGATGCGGAGCTCGACGCCCGCGCCTCCACCGGTACGGTCTACTGGGAGGGACCCGTCGCGGTCACCGGGACGGCGCGCGGCGAGGGGTACCTCGAGCTCACGGGCTATGCACCGGGTACGCTCACCAAATTCTGATACAAGATCTTAGTTTTTTCTCACTGCACGACCACGAGGACCTGGCCGCCTTCCACCGTGGCACCCGGTGCAACCAGCACGCGCTCCACCTTCCCCGACCCTTCGGCGCAGAGCTGGTTCTCCATCTTCATCGCCTCGAGGACGAGCAGCGGTTGGCCGGCCTGCACCTCGTCCCCCTCCGCGATCGCCACGCTCACGACCCGCCCCGGGATCGGGGCGCGCACCTCGTGGGGGCCGGCATGTGCCGACGACGCCCCGGTCACCGCGCGCTCGAGGGGATCGTGGAGGTGCACCTCGAAGTGGCGCTGGGCGAGCGAGACCCTCCAGCGGTTGCGCGCCAAGCGCTGGCTCGCCACCGCGTAGTTACGCCCATCCGGGTAGCACAACGCCGAGAGCCCGGGGTGCATGGACAGCAGCTCCACTCGTCGCGACGAGCTGTCGATGGCGACCTCCCACGCGTTCTCGAGCCGCCGGGCGGTGACCTCCACCTGGCGCCCGCCGCGCAGCACCCACCAGCGCATCATCGGGGATCCCTCCCCTGCGCCTGCGCGCGCCCCGCCAGCCGCCACCCCCGCCCCTCCCGTTCGGCGACCTCGAAGCCGTCGTGGGGCAGGTGCTCGCCCTCCTCGGCGGCCAAGACCGCGGCCGCAACGATCGCCGCCTCTTCGACCGCGGGGTCCACCGCGGCCTCCAGAGCCTGCACCGGCCCTTCCGCTAGCAACTCGTCCAGCAGACCGGTGTGCAGTTCGCCCGCCTGGAACTCGGGCACGTCCAGCAGTAGGCGGAAAAGCGGCAGGGTGGTCGCGATCCCCGCGATGTGGTACTCGGTCAGGGCGCGGCGAAGCCGGGCGAGCGCCCGCGGCCGGTCCTCCGCCCACACCACGAGCTTGGCCAGTATCGGGTCGTAGTCGAGAGGCACCACCGAGCCCTCGCGCACGCCGCTGTCCACGCGTACCCCCGGACCGTGGGGCCGCTCGAGGCTGGAGATGGTCCCCGGCGAGGGGGTGAAGCCGCGCAGCGGATCCTCCGCATACACCCGGCACTCCACGGCGTGGCCGCGGGCGACGAGCGCCTCCTGCTGCAGGGGAAGTGCCTCGCCCAGCGCCTCGCGGATCATCAGTTGGGCGAGATCCACCCCGTACACCGCCTCGGTAACCGGGTGCTCCACCTGCAACCGGGTGTTGACCTCGAGGAAGAAGAACTCGCCCGAGGGGGCGAGCAGGAACTCCACGGTGCCGGCCGATCTGTACCCGACGGCCCGGGCCACCGCCAGCGCCGCCTCCCCCAGGCGCGCGCGCAGGGCCGCATCCACCGCGACCGAGGGGCACTCCTCGAACACCTTCTGATGGCGGCGCTGCAGGGAGCACTCGCGCTCCCCGAGGTGCACCAGGGTGCCGTAGCGGTCACCCAGGATCTGGACTTCGATGTGGCGCGGCTTCTCGATGAGCTTCTCGGCGTAGACGCGCTCGTCGGCGAAGAACGCCTTGCCCTCGGAGGCCGCACGCGCGAACGCCTCCTCCACCTCGGCCTCGCGCCGTACGATGCGCATCCCCTTGCCGCCGCCGCCTCCCACCGCCTTTAGGAGGATCGGGTAGCCGACGGTCTCGGCGAACGCTCGAGCCGCTCCGGCGCCCGGCAGCGGGTCGCTGCCGGGAACCACGGGAACCCCGACCCGGCGCGCGACCTCGCGTGCCTCGGTCTTGGAGCCCAGCAGCTCGATGACGTCGGGGGGCGGGCCGATCCACACCAGGCCGGAAGACTCCACCAGGCGCGCAAAACCCGGGTTCTCGGCGAGGAACCCGTAGCCGGGGTGGACGGCGCCCGCGCCTGTCGAGCGTGCGGCCTCGAGGATCGCCCGCTGGTCCAGGTACGACTCCCGGGCCGGGGCCGGGCCGATGCGCACCGCGAGGTCGGCCGCCAGCACGTGAGGTTGGGTACGGTCCACATCGGAGTAGACCGCCACGCTCTCGTGGCCCAGCTCGCGGCAGGCGCGGATCAGGCGCACCGCAATCTCCCCCCGGTTGGCAATGAGAATCCTCATGCCCCCGCGCACCCAGCTGACAGCTCACAGCTCACAGCCAACAGCGCCGCCAACCACCTGCTGCGCTTCAGGGCCCCTCGGCCGGGAGGCGGAGCTGTCAGCTGTCGGCTGTCGGCTGTCCGCTGCTTCATAGGGGGATGTTGCCGTGCTTCTTCGGCGGCATCCAGTCGCGCTTGTTGACCGAGAGCTGCAGCGCGGTGATCACCCGTCGGCGGGTCGTCCGCGGCCGAATGATTGCGTCCACGAACCCGCGCTCCGCCGCCACCAGCGGATTGGCGAATTTGGCGGTGTACTCCCGCACCAGCTCCTCCCGTCGCTTCTCTGGGTCGGCAGCCTTCTCGATTTCACGCTTGTAGAGGATGTTCACCGCGCCCTGCGGGCCCATCACCGCGATCTCCGCCGTGGGGTAGGCAAAGTTGAAGTCGGTGCGGATGTGCTTGGAACCCATCACGCAGTAGGCGCCGCCGTAGGCCTTGCGGGTGATCACCGTGACCTTGGGCACGGTGGCCTCCGCCAGCGAGTACAGCAGCTTGGCGCCGTGCTTGATGATCCCACCGTGCTCCTGTTCGACCCCCGGCAGGAAACCGGGCACGTCCTCGAGGATGAGGAGCGGGACGTTGAACGCGTCACAGAAGCGCACGAAGCGCGCCCCCTTTACCGACGCGTTGATGTCCAGCACGCCGGCCAGGTGTGCCGGCTGGTTCGCCACCACCCCCACCGGCCGGCCGGCCAGGCGCACGAACCCGACCACGATGTTGCGGGCGAACTGAGCGTGAACCTCCAGGAACTCCCCCTCGTCAGCCACCGCGCGCACCAGCTCCTTGATGTCGTACGGCTTGTTGGGGTCGGAGGGGACCAAGTGGTCGAGTGCCTCCTCCTCGCGCTCGGGAGGGTCGGCGGTGGCGCGCACCGGTGGATCGGCGGCGTTGTTGAGGGGGAGGAACCCCAGCAGCCGGCGGATCCCGCCCAGGGCATCGGTGTCGTCCTCGCAGGCGAAGTGGGCGACCCCGGAGATCTGGCTGTGCGTGGACGCCCCGCCCAGCCGTTCCATGGTCACGTCTTCGTGGGTGACGGTCCTGATCACCTCCGGCCCGGTGACGAACATGTAGCTCGTGGCCTTGACCATGAAGACGAAGTCGGTGATCGCGGGGGAGTAGACGGCGCCCCCCGCACACGGACCCAGGATCGCCGAGATCTGCGGCACCACCCCCGAGGCGATCGTGTTGCGGAGGAAGATGTCGGCGTAGCCGCCGAGGGAAACGACCCCCTCCTGGATGCGCGCGCCGCCCGAGTCGTTGAGCCCGATGATCGGGATCCCGAACTTGAGGGCGAGATCCATGATCTTGCAGACCTTCTCGGCGTGCGCCTCCGACAGCGAGCCGCCGAACACCGTGAAGTCCTGCGCGAACACCGCGACCGCGCGCCCCTCGATGCGGCCGAACCCGGTGAGCACCCCGTCCCCGGGGATGCGCTGGCTCTCCATCCCGAAGTCGTGGCTGCGGTGCATCACCAGCCGATCGACCTCCTCGAACGACCCCGGGTCGAGGAGGAGCTCGAGGCGCTCGCGGGCGGTGAGCTTCCCCGCCTTGTGCTGCTTGGAGACCCTCTCAGGCCCGCCACCCTCCAGGCTCGCCGCCTCCAACTCTGCAAGGCGTTTGCGGACGTCCTCGCTCACGGTGACTCCCCTCGGGTTGTCCGGCCGTGCCGGAAAGCGAACTATGCTATCACGACGGGCATCATGGGACGGGACGAGGGATCCGGTCTTTCCGAACTCGCGACGGCGGTCGCGCACGCGCGCGTTGCGGGCCTGGAGGACGTGTTCCTCGAGCGCCGCGTCGACGTGTGCTGGCGCCTCGCCGAGGGCCGCATCGTCTCGCGCGAGACCTTGCTGCGTGAGGGCGCGGCGGTGCGTCGGGACGGTACGCTGGTCTCGGGGGACGGCCTGGACCGGCCGGTGCTGGCCCGGTTGCTCGGGAGCACGACCCGCGCGCTACCGCCTTTCTCGGCACCCCCGTTCCCCGACCCGCCCCGGTTCGAGGAGACGCTGCCGGACGTTCCCGTGGCGTGGGCGAGCGTGCGCTGGAGCTGGCGGTGGACGGCCGTGCTCACTGGCCACGGCGCGGTTCCGGTGCGCCGCCCCGACCTCGCCGAGGTCACGTTCGACGACGGCCATCGCGCCCTCACCGTCTGGCCCCCCGGTACGGACCGGGAGCCACACGGCACCGTTCCGGCGACGCACGCCAACGCACGGGTTGGGACCGCTCGCGTGCTGCTCGCCCCCGCGGCCGCAGCCGTGCTGCTCCACGAGTTGGTCGGCCACCCGCTCGAGGGCGACCTGCTGCTGCGCGGGGCCTCCCCCTGGAGCGGCAGGCAGGGGGAGCGCCTGCTGCGGCTGGAACTCTCCGTGAGCGACGACCCCTCCCGCACGGATCTGCCCGGCGCCTTCTCCGCCGACGACGAGGGGGAGACGGCACAGCCGCGGGAGCTGCTGGCCGGCGGCGTCCTGGTTGGAGCGCTGGCAGACCGCGAGAGCGCCGCCGCTCTGGGAGTGCCGACCGGCAACGCCCGGCGGGCCACCGTGCACAACCGCCCCCGCCCGCGCATGTCGAACCTGGTGGCGCGCGCCGCCGATCCCCTCCCGCACCCACCCCGCAACGAGGCCGCCATCGAGGTGACGTCCTTGGCCTCGGGCACCCTGGAGCCGGCCTCGGGTGCGATCCTCCTGCAGGTTCGTACCGCTTTTGCCCTGCGCCGCGGCGAGCGTCACCGCACCCTTGTGCCATTCACGCTCGTCGGCTCCCTTGCAGCCGTGCGCGCCGGGCTGCTGGCGGCCGCCGAGCCAACCCTCCCGGTCGCCGAGCCCGGCTGGTGCGCGA
>JALHTD010000335.1 GCA_022865555.1 Thermoanaerobaculaceae bacterium
CCTGGATCAGCTCACGGATTCCGAACGACGCATCCACGTTCCTGATCCGCCGCAGGAAGGCTGCTTTCAGGAAGCGGTAGGCGTTCTCCACCGAGGTCGGTTCGGGCACGATCACGAGGATGCCGTGGTGCGCCTGCAGGAAGAAGTCCACGACGTTGTAGTGGGTGCCGGCCCCCAGGTCGAGCACCGCCACGTCGGCGTCCAGCTTGGCAACCGCCCGGAGCAGGCGAAGCTTCTGCTGGTGCATCGGGTTGGCGACCTGGATCGCGTTGCGGGCGCCGGAGATCAAGCCGAGCCCGGGCACCGGCGTCGTGATGACGAGCTGAGAGAGACTCTCGACCCGGCGCAGGACGAAGTCGGAAAGAGTCTCCTTCGGGAACTGCATGCCGAGGAAGCTGTGGAGGTTTGCGCCGCCGAGGTCGCAGTCCACGAGCAC
Organism: Thermoanaerobaculaceae bacterium; assembly: GCA_022865555.1. Lineage (GTDB taxonomy): Bacteria > Acidobacteriota > Thermoanaerobaculia > Thermoanaerobaculales > Thermoanaerobaculaceae > RBG-13-68-16. The sequence goes on from JALHTD010000335.1 coordinate 437, forward strand.
GACGCGCAAGCCGCGGCGGACCAACTCGATACCCAGCGTCACCGAAACGAGGCTCTTGCCGATCCCGCCCTTGCCGCCGCCGATAGCGACGATGCGCAGGGTCCGCGGCGCGGCCTCCGGCCGGCGGACAGCGCCAGCCCGGTCGTTGGTGTCGAATCGCGGGAAGCGCCCGCTCCCCAGGGGCCGAGGGCTGCGCGGCGAGACCGGGGTGGGGCCGCTCATGCCGCTCCCGGTTTGATGCCCCGGCCGTCGTGCGGACGCTGGCCGCCTTTCTGAGGAGCCCCCGCGACGCTTCGACGGAGTCTCATGATTTAATGCTAGCACGGAGCGGCGGGGGCGTGGTGCCTGACGGTGTCAGTTCTTGACGGCGGTTAGCGCCCGCTAGAGCCGTGCCTGCAACCAGGCGAGGACCTGAGACTCGAGGCCGGGGGAAGCGGCGAAGCCGAGATCGAGGTCTGCTGGGAAACCTACGTGGCCTCCGCGCGAAACCCATCGCACCTTCAGGGCGCCATGCTCGGTGGCAAGCGACGGGCGAAGCGCGGCGGGGGGCACCATCGGGTCCGCCTCGGCGGCCACCAGCAGCGCCGGCATCCGGAGGCGTGCGAGGAGGGGGCCGACGCTGGCCCAGGCGTAGTAGTCCTCGGGGCTGGCGAAGCCGAAGCGGGGCACCACCGTCTGGCGGTCCCACTCCCGCAAGGTGCGCACGGTGCGAAGCACGGACAGCGGCACCGGCAGTTCACGCCGAGCCTCGACGGCGGCCATCAGACGCCGCAGGTTGCCGAGCAGGTAGTGCCGGTACAGGGCCAGGCCGGGGCGGTCGATCGCCTCCTGGGAGAGCTTGAGGTCGAGGGGGGCACAGACGGCCGCCACTGCCCGGACTTTCGGGTCGGGTTGCTCAACGGCGTAGCGCAGCGCCAGGTGACCGCCCAGCGAGTAGCCGAGGACCAGGACACCTTCGTAGCGCCGCGCCTCGGGGCTCTCGACCGCCGCACGCAGGTCCTCGGTGAGACCGGCGTTGTAGAAGTCCTCGCCGCTGCCGTCCGCTCCGCGCAGCGAGAGGCGCAGGCAGGCGAGGCCCGCGGCCTTTGCGGCCCTGGCGGCTCGCACCGCGTAGTGGCTGGAAGCCGAGCCCCCGAGGCCGTGCACCACGACGAGCAGAGCGCGCGCTCCCACGGGCTCGTGCAAGAAGCCCGAGAGGCGCACTTGCCCCACGGTGGGATCCTCGAGCACCGTGGTCCACGGCCGGGCATGGGGGTCTCCATCGCGCCGGAAGCGCTGCAGGAGGTGGGGCGCGACGGTCCAGAAGTGCCCCCGCATGGTCACGGAGGATTCTCGCACGCAGCCCCACATGGTCGTACAATGCGTGGCCGTGCACACCAGCGAGCGCCCCGGCGCACCACCGGCAGCTGCTTCGGGCCTACGCCTGCGGGACCCGGTCGCCGGCCTCACCCACCTCGCGTTTGCGGTGGTCGCGGTGATCGGTGCCACGGTGCTGATCATCCTGGCCGCCGTCAACCACAAGTGGTGGCACCTCGCGGCGTTCATCGTCTACGGCGTGTCGCTCTTCCTGCTCTACCTGGCGAGCTCGCTGTACCACCTGCTGCCGGTTTCGGAGCCGACGCGCAGGGTGCTGCGGCAGCTCGACCACGTCGCGATCCTCCTGCTGATCGCCGGGACCTACACCCCGTTCTGCCTGGTGCCGCTGCGCGGCCCGTGGGGGTGGTCGCTGTTCGGGGCGGTGTGGGGGCTGACGCTGGTCGGGATGTTCGTCACGATCTTCGCGATCGACGGCCCGCGCTGGCTGGGCGTGGCGCTGTACCTCGCCCTCGGCTGGCTCGTGGTCATCGTAGTGTGGCCGCTCGTGCACCGGCTCTCGCCCGACGGGCTGGCCTGGCTCGCGCTCGGCGGAGCGTTCTACAGCGTTGGCGCGGTGATCTATGCGGTGAAGAAACCAAACCCCGTTCCTGGCGTGTTCGGCTTTCACGAGATCTTCCACATCTTCGTGATGCTCGGCTCGTTGTCCCACTTCGTGGCGATCGTGCGGGCGGTGCTGCCACTCCCGTGAAGAGCGGCAGCGCTCGCGGTCGCGGACCGGCTTCGTTTCGGGAGGGGTGCGGGGACGGGAAGGTGCGTTAGCATCGAGGCAGATGCCGATGGGCGAGCGGCGATGGAACGGGTGGGGGTTTGCGGCCGAGAGCTTCCCGGTCCCTGCGATGGCGCGCGCCTGGCTCGTCGAGCGGCTCGGGGAAGGTGATCCCCTGCCCGCGGTGCGCGAGGGCGAGATCCCTGTTCCAAAGCCCCGGCCGCTGCCGGCCCTCCCTGCGCCCACGCTGACCGCGCCGGAGACGCGGCTGCGCCACACCTGCGGGCACTCGCTGCCTGATCTGCTGGCGCTGCGCACCGGCGCGATTGCGGCGTTTCCGGACGCGGTCTGCCTCCCCGAGAGCACCGAGCAAGTGGTCGGCATCCTCAAGGCGGCGTCGGCGACGGGTATTGCGGTGATCCCACGCGGCGGTGGGACCAGCGTGGTAGGGGGCGTAACCGTACGCCCGGGGGCTCGCCCGGTGGTGGTGCTCTCGTTGGAGCGCCTGCGAGGCATGGTTGGGGTTGACACGACGTCCGAGCTGGCGACGTTTCGTGCCGGGACTCTGGGCCCCGAAGTGGAGACCGCGCTCGCCCCGCACGGGCTGCGCCTGGGGCACGAGCCGCAGTCGTTCGAGCTTTCGACCGTGGGCGGATGGGTGGCCACCCGCTCTGCGGGGCATCGCTCCACCGGTGTGGGCAAGATCGACGAGCTGGTGGCAGGCCTCGAGCTCGCGACCCCTTCGGGGCTCTGGCGGCTGCCTCCCCTGCCGGGATCGGCCGCCGGGCCCGAGCTGCGCCGCCTGGTGATCGGGAGCGAGGGCCGCCTCGGAGTGATCACCGAGGCGACGGTGCGGGTGCGGCCACAACCCGAGTACGAGGATGGGCTCGCAGTACTGCTGCCGGGGTGGGCGGCCGGCGTGGAGCTGTGCCGCGAGCTGCTGCAGGCCGGGGTGCCGGTGGAGGTGCTGCGGCTTTCGGACCCTGCCGAGAGCAGCTTCGGCACGACGCTGGTCTCGCTCTCGCCGATTGCGGCGCGGGTCAGCCGCACGCTCTTCGGCCTGCGCCGCTACCGGCACGGGTGCCTGCTGCTTCTGGGCTGGGCGGGTGGCGCGGAGGAGGTGACACTGGCCGAGCAGGCCGCCGCGAAGCTCTGGCGCGCGGCGGGCGGGCTGGCCCTCGGGCACGCCGGCTGGCGGCGGTGGCGGGCCGAGCGCTTCCGCCACCCCTACCTGCGGGACGAGCTGCTCTCCGAGGGGTGGGGCGTGGACACCCTGGAGACCGCTGCGCCCTGGGCGAGCCTGGGCGCGGTGTACACGGCGGTGCGGGGGGCGATGATCTCCACGGGCGAGGGTCAAAGCTTGCGGCTCGCGATCCTCTGCCACCTCTCCCATGCGTACCGCGACGGGGCCTCGCTCTACTTCACCTTTATCTGGCCTCTCGCCCGCGGCGCCGAGCTCGCCC
>JALHTD010000336.1 GCA_022865555.1 Thermoanaerobaculaceae bacterium
ATGATCGAACCCACCCCACCCGAAACCACAATGAAGACCAAAGACCCCAACAAGGAGGCCACCGACAACAAAGACCCCTTGACTCGGCCGACCTACTCATAGATGCCGGCCCCACATTCGGCTTCTCGGGTCGAAACGCGTCGGGGCGCAAACCCCCGACATACCCTCTTGCGACCAGGCCCGGCTCAGCGGGGCTTCACAGCGTTCTGCTGACCCGCACCCGGGAAGGAGAGGAACCGGATCGGCCTCCTCGGCTTCAGGCCGACCTCCCTCTGCCAGGCAGCGAGGTCATCGACGGACAGGGTGCCCGACTTGCTCGTCAGGGCAAAGTAGAGGTCCGCGAGGGTGGCGACCTGGCCCGCCCGCCGCCCCGAGGAGAGCGCGAACAGCTCCTGGATCACCAGGACGCCGCCGGGGCGAAGCGCGCGGGCCGCCCGTCGAACCAGGTCCCGGCTGTGAGCGCGGTCGAAGTGGTGCAGCAGGCTCGAGACGAAGACGAGGTCGAAACCCTCCACCCCGAGGTCCTCCGTCAACGCGTCGCCGGAGCGGTGCGTGACCCGGTCTCCGAGTCCCTCGCGCGCGAGGATCGGGGCCGCCTGCTCCACGGCCCCGGGGAGATCGAGGATCTCGGCGCGGAGCCCCGGGTGATGGCGGCAGAGGGCAACCGAGAAGAATCCGTGCGAGCCGCCGATGTCGAGCATGGCGCGCGCGCCCCTGGGGACGGGCGTTCGCAGCACGACCTCGCGCGCGAACGCGCCGGCCAGCGAACGCATGCCGCGCTGGTAGGCCTCCCACTGCTCGCGCGACATCTCGGCGTGGATGTCGAGCGGCGTGCCGGTCAGGACGAAGCCCTCGAGGCGCCCGATCCAGTCCCACTCCACGAACCTGAACAGCACGTTGTCGTGAAGCGAGTGCGCGCTGCCCTCGAGCAACCACCTCCGGGCGTCGGCCGTGAGGGCGTATTTTCCATCCCTTGTGGCGCGGACGTACGCGGTCGCCTCGAGCACGCCGAGCAGCTTGGCCGTTGCGCGACCGTCCGTGCCGCAGCGCGAGGCCACCTCGTCGGCCGTCAGCGGCGCTGTCGCGAGCACCTCGAACACGCCGACCTTCGTCGCCACCATCAGCGCCTGGGCCAGCAGCAGGGTGCCGTGCGTCTCCAGCAGCGGCCGCGGCCCCAGCCGCAGCAGGATCGCCACTCGCTAGAGCAGGCTGTCGGCAACCGGTCCGATCCTCAACGCCCCGCCCTAGAACCTGCAGCCCACCACGAAGCCCCCCGGGGCGACGCTCACGTACCACGTGCGGCGGGGGTCTCTGGCCATGCCGACAGCGCCGAAGTCGGACCGCTGCTCGTACTCCCGAAGGTCGCGAACCGCCCTCATCGGCTGGCTGAAGATCTGCGCCTCCGAGATGATCTGGCCGATGGCGAAGGTGATGAGACCATCTTTGGCGGGGCGGTCGTAGTGGAGCCAGATGGTGAGGCCGGCCGCGAGGTTCACGGCCGCGGCCATCGCGTGGGTCTTCCACGATCTCCCGAAGGTCTCCTGCGCCGCGGCCTTTCGGAGATAGCCCTCGGCCGCCGCGAGCTTGGCCCGCCGCGCCTCGGGCGTGTCGGCCGGCATTGCCCTCAGCCGCGTCGCGAAACGGCCCGCTTGCAGGGGAAAGACGAGCTGGCCACCCGCCCCGAACGCGGTCGTCGCGGCCCCGACCAGCATGTCCTGCCTCTGCTTCTCGTCGTCAGACCCCGAGTAGACGGCCACCTGACCCACGGTCGCGGCGCTGTAGCCGATGAGCCACCCGTACCACCAGAGGTCGGCAGGTTTCTGTCCGCCATCGAAGGAGCTCTGGATGTAGGCCAGGCGGTTCGTCACCTCGGCATCCCCGAGGTTGCTCGCCTCCTGCGCTGTGAGTTGGGTCGCCAGAAGCAGCAGGATCGCGAAAACCGAGGCAGCCTTCCCGATTCGTTCCATTGTCGTCCCCTCCACCCGCAAGCTCCGGTCCTTCAGGCGACCTCGCCAAACTGCTCCAACCCGCTGACCGGCTTCGTCCGCATTGCTGGCCCCGATGGTACTCCCGTCGGGGCGACGGCGGGCCAATTCTTCATCATGCCGAACCTCCTAACGGCCACGGAGACTGACTTCAACGGCCTCCGGCACCACGCGCCTAGTCGCGGGTGAGCGCGGCAGCGCGCGTGACGGCGCACGATGGGTACACGCCGCAGCACTTGCGGGGTACCGGTGGCGCCGTCGAGCACTAGATGCGCCGGCGCGGGAGTCCGCGCGGGAGCTCGGAGCGGGGGGCCCGGTCAGACACCGCGCAAGTCTACCGCCACCCTCGCCGGGGCCGGGGGGGTTGCCTCCCTCGAGTACTCGGCTACTATGTCGGTCCGTGAGCCTCAACAGACGAAAGCGGCTCGCCTCATCGGCGATCGTCGTGGCTCTGCTTGGGCCGCTGGTGGGCCTCGCCGCGCACCGTGCGGTACGCCGAGCCGACGACCGAAGGATCCTCGATCGCTTCGGCGGGGAGGTGGCGGAGCGGGCTTCCGCGCTCGAGTCCGAGATCTCGGATGCGCATCGCCTGGTTACCGCGACGGCGGCGTTCCTGAGCACCAGCAAAACGACGACCAGCAGCGAGTTCATGAGGTTCGCGCTCGAGTTGATGGCCCGGGGAACAGCGATCCAGGCCCTCGAGTGGGTGCCCCTGGTCCCGCAGGCCGAGCGCGAGCGACATGAGGCTGAGGCGCGGTCGGATGTCGGGGCCGGCTACATGATCACCGAGAGTACCGGTACGGGCAAGTTGGTGCCTGCGGCCGCGAGAGAGGAGTACTTCCCGGTTCGCTTCGTGGAGCCGCTCGCAGGCAACGAATCGGTTCTGGGCTTCGACCTTGGGTCCGAACCGCTCAGGCGACAAGCGCTCTCCCAGGCAGCCGGGACAGGGCATTCGGCCATCTCGCACCCACTGCGGTTGGTGCAGGAGACCGGGGAGTCAATGGGTTTCCTGCTCGCCGTCCCTGTCTTCAGAGCGTCAGCAGATAAAGACGGAGGCCGGCTGCTCTCGGGATTCGCCGTCGGCGCTTTTCGCGTCGAAGATGTCATCTCCGCGTTGTTTCCGGACAGAGGAGTCGGGAGTGTGCGGGACATGTACCTCGAACTCATCGACGACGGCGCCGTGTTTTACGCCAGTCCCCCTCCGGAAGGCGGACATGATCCCGCCGGAGCTGTCTTCCGCCGCGAGATGCACCTGAACGGCCAGTCGTGGACGCTGATCGCCCGCCCGACACCAGCCTACCTGTCCCGTGAGGCTGGCAGCCATGCGAGCGCGATCGGTTTCGGCGTGTTCCTGGGTTACGAGCTGCTTCTCGTGCTTGCACTCACCGCGTACAGGTGGTGGGGTGAGAAAGCTCGCCGCGAGAAAGCCGAGTTCGCCCAGTCCGTGATAAACAGCGTGAGAGAGGGCGTGCTGGTCGCGGATACGAGCGGGCGCATGATCGCCGTCAACCCTTCGGCCAGAAACGTCCTCGGCAGCGGAAGATCGAGTCTTCCCCCGACAGAGTGGTCGAGGGTCTTCGGGCTGTTCGTGCCCGGAACCGGCGAGCACATGCGCACGGAAGATCTGCCGCTGCTGCGGGCGCTCCGAGGTGAGGACGTACCGGAAACCGATGTGTTCGTCCGCAATGCGCAGGTGCCCGACGGTGCCTGGGCAAGCGTCACCGGCGCGCCGCTCAAGGACGCCGGCGGAAAGCTGCTCGGCGGAGTCGTGGTGTTCAGGGACATCAGCGATCAGAAACGGGCACAGGAGCTCTCCCAGCGCCTGTCCAGCGCCGTAGAGCAGGCCGCCGACAGCGTGTTCATCACCGATTGCAACGGCGTGATCGAGTACGTCAACCCGGCGTTCGAGGCGACCACCGGGTACTCCCGCAGCGAGGCGGTCGGCCAGACACCGAAGCTGCTCAAGTCCGGCCTGCAGTCGCCGGAGTACTACGCGACGCTGTGGTCGACGATCGCCAGGGGTGAGCCTTTCAAAGGAACGGTGGTCAACCGCAAGAAGTCCGGAGAGCACTTCTACGCGGAACAGACGATCACGCCGATGACGGATCGCAGCAGCGGGAAAATCACCCACTTCGTCTCGGTCATGAGAGACATGACGGAGCGCATCAAGCTCCAGGAGCGCGACATCGAAATGCGGCTGGGGGCGTCGGTGCAGCGGAAGCTGTTTCCGCAGGAGCCCCCCAGGCTTGCGGGCTACGATATTGCCGGGGCGGTCGCTCCCGCCAGCGCAACGTGCGGCGACTACTACGATTTCATCCCGCTTCCCGACGGCAGGCTTGCTATCGGCATCGCCGACGTGTCCGGCCACGGCGTCGGCGCGGCGTTGATCATGACTGCGACGCGCGCATACCTCCGTTCGCTGGCGAGCACGCTGACTCCGCTAGACAAGCTGGCCGCCGAGCTCAACCGGCTGCTCTTTGCCGATCTGGAGGAACACTATTTCGTGACCATGACCCTGGTTCTGCTGGACGGGGCGTCGGGCACGCTGAACTGGGCGAACTTCGGTCACCCTTCGGGCTACGTTTTCGATCGGTCGGGGGCGGCCAGGGCCGAGCTGAAGAGCTACTGCCAGCCGCTCGGTGTGTTTCCGAACCTCGCCTACACGCAGGCGCCGGCCATCGACCTTGAAGCCGGCGACACTCTCGTGCTCCTCACCGACGGGATCCTAGAGGCGACGTCGGCAGAGGGCCGCGAGTTCGGGCGCGCGGGCGTTCTGGATGTCGCGAAGTCGGTGCTCGACCGTCCGGCAAGCGAGGTTGCCCGCCACCTCATCGCAGCAGCCCAGTCGTTCTCGCAGGGTCAGTCGCAGGACGATGACATCACCGTCGTCGTGTGCAAGCGGCAG
>JALHTD010000027.1 GCA_022865555.1 Thermoanaerobaculaceae bacterium
GACCAGCTTCAACGAGGTGCTCTACCCGGGTGACCGCCGCAACTGTGAGGCCTGCCACCTGCCCGGCACCTACGACGTGCCTCTCCCGGACGGCGTGCTTCCGACCCAGACACCCCGTGACTTCGTGCCGGTCTGGCAGCCGGCCTCGGCGGCCTGCCTGTCGTGCCACGACAGCGTCGATGCCGCCGCGCACGCCTACGTCAACACCGCGCCGTTCGGCGAGGCCTGCGCCTCCTGCCACGGCGCGGAGCGGGATTTCTCGGTCAGCAAGGTCCACGCTCGCTAACAGCGGACGAAACGCCGGGCTGCCGGCCACAACCGGCAGCCCGGCTTGCCTCACGAAAGGTGGATCGGATGAGCACGTGGCTTCGCGTAGTGAGCGCCCTCAGCCTGCCGCTGGTGCTGGGCGTCGGAGTGGGATGGGCATCGCAACAGCAGGCGACCGCGGCTTCGGCCTCCACCCCGTGCGCCACCTGTCACGAGGAGGTGGCGGCCGCCTTCGCCACCAACCCCCACACGCGCGTTTCCAGCACCACAGCCACCAAGCAGGTCACCAACGTGTGCGAGAGCTGCCATGGGGATGGCACCAAGCACGCCGCCGAGGGCGACAAGGCCCTCATTAAGGTGCCCAAGGGCGGCGAAGGCGCAAAGGCGTGCCTCGCCTGCCACCAGGACAAGCCCGGCTTCGAGTACACGGCGACCGGTTTCCACGCCTCGGCCTCGGTGAGTTGCTTCGAGTGTCACTCGGTCCATGGTGCCGCCGTCACCCCCTTGCTGCGCACCGCGGTCGGCAGCCTGTGCGTGACGTGCCACCTGGCGCAGAAGACCACGTTCAGCAAGCCGTACACCCACTTTCTCGGGCGCGGCGCAATCGAGTGCACCTCCTGCCACAACCCACACGGTGGTGCCGGAGCCGACAGGAATCTGAAGAAGACCAATGCCGGGGAGCTCCCATGCCTCTCCTGCCACCCCGAGACGCAGGGTCCTTTCGTCTTCACCCACGTCACGGGGATCGCCGGAACCTGCATGAGCTGCCACGAGCCCCACGGCTCCAACAACAACAAGTTGCTCACCCGCGCCCGCGTCGACCAGCTCTGCCTCGAATGCCACACCACGCTCCCGGCCGGCACGCTCGGCCCTCAGCCCCCTTCCTTCCACGACCTCCGCAGCCCGCGCTACCAGAACTGCACCACCTGTCACGTCGCGATCCACGGATCGAACAGCTCTCCGATGCTCTTGAGATAGGAGACGAGCGATGGCAAAGCGTTTCCCCTACGTCGTGGGTCTGGTCCTCGCCCTTTGCTGGGCCGCGCTCGGCGTCGCGCAGCCGACCCAGTTCTCGCTGGAGCTCGGTTACCAGTGGGTCGATGTCTCCGGCAACAACAATATGTTCCGCACCCAGGTCAACGAACAACAGGGGCTGCAGCTTCGGTCGTTCTCTCTGACCAGCTTCGACAGCTCGACGGAGTCCAAGGCGTTCGACCGGCTGCGCATCGACGCCGGGACCCTCGGCGCCACCTCACAGGGGTACGTGCGGGTCGACGCAGGCCTCGCCCGCGCCTACAACCTCCGTCTCCTCTACCGTCACTCCGAGATCTACAGTGCGCTCGTCGATTTCGCCAACCCGCTGCTCTCGGAAGGGGTCGAGATCAGCCAGCACACCTTCGACCGCGCCTCCGACACCGTGAACCTGGACCTGGAGCTCATCCCGGGCCACACGCTGACTCCGCTGTTGCAGTACAGCTGGATGCGGTACCAGGGGCCAGGGACGACGACAGTTCACACCGGGCAAGACGAGTTCCGCCTCAACTCGGACTTCAGGGAAACCGTCCAGGAGGTGAGCGGGGGCGTCGGCTTCCACGTCGGCACGTTCTCCGGCAACGTGCTGCAGGGCTGGCGGATCTTCGACTCCGGCCAGACAGACGCGTTGGTCTACGGGGCCGGCGCCGGCAACAACACCACGCCGGTGCTCGGCCGCGACATCACCCTCTCGAACTACACGCGTACCACCAGCAGCGGGGGGACGTTCCCGATGACCAACGCCTACGTGAGCGGCACGCTCACGCCGGGCTTGCGCCTGGTGGGTTCCTACGTGCGCGCGGACATGAAATCGGCCACCGATGACGAGGTGGCCGGCGCCGGAAGCCTGGCCTCCTTCAAGCTCTCCCGCTTCTACACAGGTTTCACGGAGTCGGTGCAGGCGCGCTCCGAGAGCCTGAACTGGCGCGGTGAGGC
>JALHTD010000337.1 GCA_022865555.1 Thermoanaerobaculaceae bacterium
ATCGCCGGCACGCCGTCGACCGTGCCCTCCACGAAACGGTAGTACTTGATCTCCGCGAGGTTTGCGGGAGTCAGCTTCTGCAGGACCTCGAGGGCCCGCGGCCCCTGGACCGCGATCTGTGCGTAGTCGTCGGATTGGTTGTGGACATCCACGCCGTCGAAACCGGCCGCCTGGGCGCACAGGTAGGCGTAGTCCTTGTCCGCGTTGGAGGCGTTGACCACCAGAAGGTAACGGTCATCCGCGATCTTGTGCACGAGGAGGTCGTCCACGAACGTCCCACGCGGCGTCATCAGGCCGGAGTACTGGGCCCGACCGGGTGTGAGCTTCGAGGCGTCGTTGCAGGTCACGTACTGCACGAAGTCCAGCGCCCGTCTCCCCACAACGTCGATCTCCCCCATGTGGGAGACGTCGAACAGGCCAACCGACGTGCGCACCGCCCGATGCTCCTCGAGCACCCCCACGTACTGAACCGGCATCTCGAACCCGGCGAAGGGGACGATTCGGGCCTTGGCCTCGACGTGACACTCGTACAGGGGTGTGCGCTTCAGGGTCGTCCCTGTCATCCCGGCCTCCCGGCGCCGGTGCGCCGTTTGTGAAGCCTATCACCACCCTCCAGGACCAGCAACGCGCGCGCGAAAACGGTCAAAGGGAAAATGGAAAGGGAAAAGCAAGGACGGGAAATCCATTCAAACCTTTGCCTTCCCTCTCCCGTTTGCCGTGTCCACTTTTTCCTCGGCAGACGTGCGTCGCGGCCAGTACGGCTAGTCGGCATCCGGTGCCGATTGGGCCGGCGCGGGGCGGACCGGGCGCCGGGCGGGGGGCCGGTCGCTCCTCCCCACCAGGTGCTGCAGGAGCGCGAAGCCGCCCGGAAGTCCGGCCGACGGGTCGGCCAGGCGCGCGTCCAGATCCTCCACCGGCACCGCGGGCGTGACCAGCCCGGGGTCGATGGGCACGTTCCTTTCGGCCAGGGGCCATCGAACCTCGTAGTGCAGGGCGGGGACGCGCGTCCAGCCCGTCTGACCCACCGAGCCGAGGCGCAGCGCGCGTGTCACGGTCTGCCCGCGTTTGACCAGCACGTCACGCAGGTGCGCGTAGATCGTCACCACCCCGCCGCCGTGGTCCACGACGACGAGGTTTCCGAAGCGCGTCCACTCGTTTGCCTTCCGCTCCCTCACGCTTCCCGCGAAGAGCACCTTGCCGGCGCCCGGCGCCAGCACCGGTTCCCCCTGGGGTGCGGCCAGCGTGATCCCGTATTGGGCCATCGTCTTGCCCGTGAAAGGGGAGACGCGCCAACCGAACAGGGCAACCGGCACCGCCCTCGCCATGTTCACCGGGGAGGCGATGGGCAGCGCGGACAGCGGGCAGCGCAGCGCGTCGTGGGGGGCCGACAGGACCTCTCCCAGCGCATCCAGGCGCGCCCCCTGTTCGCCCAGCCACCCGATGGCGGCTTCGTCCGCCACCCCGCGGGGCGGGGGCGCCGGACACGGGGCTTCCCACGCCTGGGGCGGCGCGCCGACCACCCACGCCACTCGGCGCCCACGCTGCACGCGCTCCCGCAGTTGGGTGGCCAGCCCGTACGCCTGCTCACGTAGCGACTCGCCCTGGAGGCGCAACGCTCGGTTCTCGCGCTGGGCGGCATCAACCGTGAAGGAGGTGAAAAAACCCCTCAGCCCGACGGGGAGCGCCGCAACGATCATCAGCGCCACGAGAACAACCAGCGCGAGGGAGACGAGGGTGCGCCTCAGGCCGCGACGGGTGAGCACGAGGCGGCGGAACTTGCCGCCGCCCGCCGGGTGCCACTGGACCTCCCACAGCGCGTCGCCCTTCACACCCAACGCAGCACCTCGACCGGCTCGCGCTTGGACACCCGACGCGCGGGCAGCATGGCCGCCAGCAGGACCTCCACCAGGCTGAGGGCGAGCACCACCGCGAGATCACCCGGCAGCAGGCGGAGCGGAATCGTCTCGACCATGTAGATGCTCGCGATATCCGGGGGGAAGTGCGGCACCCCGAGGAACCCCAGCAGCAGGACGAGGGCCACGCCGAGCAGCATGCCCACCAGCACGCCGGCGGCGCCCAGCGCCCCACCCGCAAGCAGCAGCGTGCGCCGCAACAGGCGAGGCTGTCCGCCCAGGGCGAGGAGGACGCCGAACTCGCGGCGCTTCTCGGTCACCAGGACGACCAGGGCCGACGCCACCTCGAATGCGCCGACCCCCAGCACCAGAGACAGCACCACGCCCAGCGAGATCTTCTGCCAGCGCAGCGCGGCGAACAGGTTGCGGTTGCTCTCCTGCCACGTCGCAACCAGGGCGCCTTTCCCGCAGGCCTGCTCGATGCGGTCCCGCAATGCTCCGGCCTGCTCGGGGTTCGCCAGCCAGACCTCCAGCCCTCCCCCCGCCAGCGACGGGACGCGACGGCGAAGCTCCGCGAGGTCCGCGACGACGAAGCGTTCGTCGAGCTCCGAGAACCCGGTCGAGAACACCTCCCCGACCCGCACCGCGACCGCCCGCGGAGTGCCGCCGCCTACGACCTGCAGCGTGAGCGCGTCACCCCGGCTGGCGGACAGCCGGCGCGCGACGCCGCGTCCCAGCGCGACCTCGAGCGGCCCTGCCGCATGCCTGCCTTCTAGACGCACGAAGGGGGGCGGTTGCGAGTTCGCCCTCACGCTCACCAGCTCGGCCTGACCGCCGGTGCGCGGGAACAGCATCCCCGGCAGGTACACCACCTCCCCCACCCTGACCACGCCGGGGACCGCGGCGACCCTGGCTTCGGCTGCCACCGCATCCTCGTGGGACAGACCGGGTGGGTAGAGGGCGACCAGGTGCCCGCTGGCCGCGAGCACCCCCGAGCGCAATGCGCCCGTGTACCCGCTCATCAGCGCCAGCACGACGACCAGCGAGGCCGCACCGAGGGCTACCGCCAGCAGGGCGGCGAGGGCGCTCGTGCGCAGCAACGACGTCCCCCGGCGCCGGAGCAGGCGCCCCGCGAGAAACCATGCCAGTTGCACGGGGGGATTCTAGCCCGGAAGGGTCACCCGGCGTCGGTGCCCTGCCTCACGGCACGCTCGGCGTGGCCTCGGCCACGCCCTCGCGCATCCGCACCAAAAAGGCGATCGCCACCACGGCGCAGCCGAGGAGGAGGAAAGCCAGGGCGGTCCAGAGGGCGGACTCCCACCTGGCGAGCGCCCACACGTTTCCGAACACCCACCCCCACACCCCGCCGGCCCCCATCCAGGTCCCCCAGCCGCGTTCGACGGCCGCTGCGGCCACCACGGCCAACGTGACACCGGTCCACGCCCCGCCGAGCGCCACTCCCGCCACGGCCAGCAACGACAGACCCACGACGCGTGCAAACGCCGAGAAGCGCAGCAGCTCACGTAGGCCGTTGCCTGCGAGCCCGGCCAGCCAGCCCAGGAGAACGGCCACGCCCACCAGGACGGGCAGGCGCAGCTCCAGCCCCGCCGCACCGACGAGCCAGGCAGCCGGCTCCAGGCGGCCGGCAACCGTCCCGGCCGCCAGCGCGACCGGCAACCACCCGACGGGCGGGCTGCCCACAGTCGCAGGAAAGCGCTGCGCGGCGAACATCAGCGCCCCCAGCAGCAGGACCGCCGCCGTCCCGAAGGCCAGCTCCGCCACCCAGGGCCGCACACCCGGTTGGAAGGTCATCGGCGCGAGGGCCGGGAGCTCGGGCAACGTCGCCCGCAGGAGCAGCACCACCCCGACCGCCGCCCGGCGCCACCCCGGACTGGGGACGCCGGGCACGAGATGCCGGGAGACCGCTCCGGCCAGCAGCAGCCCAACGAGCACCGCCTGTAGGAGCGGGCGCCTCAACGGAGCCGCCGCCGGGATCTCGCCGCCGGCGGGGAGGGCCCCTAGCAGACGAGTCTCCCCCACCTGCCAGTCGCGCCGCCCCAGTCTCTCGCGGGGTTGTGCGACCGCCGCACTCCGCCCCGCCAGCGCCTCCGCCGCGTCGCGGGAAAGGCGCACTCCCGGGAGCCAGGGAGCCGCGTCGATCCGCCACCTGATGGGGCCGGGGTCGTCCGGCACCCACGCCGAGACCAGCCACATTCCGTGAATCGGCTGCCAGAGCACGGTCCACCCGGGTCCGACCCTGCTCCAACCGCGGACCTTGCCCCAGAGCAGCCCGAGCGCGGGCAGATCCCGCTCCGTGCGCTCGGCAGCCTGAGCCGGGGGCTGCCACGCTGGCGGGACCGGCGGCTCCACCGGAACCCAGAGCGCAACGGCGGCCAGCGCGACGCTGACGCCCCCGCCCAGCAGCAAGCTCACTCGCGTCTTGGCGGCCATAGGAGCAGGACAGTCCCGAGGAGCACGCCCAGAAGCGCCACCCGGTCCCAGTCGGGCCCTACCGGGAAAGAACCCCTTCGCACGAGCGCTTCACACGTGCCGCGGGCGAGCACCGCGCCCCCGACGCCGGCGTAGCGGGCGACGACCGCGAGCCCCACCTGCAGCACCAGCTCGAGGGCCAGCGAAGCCGCCAGCGGCACCGTGGGCAGCGGGTGCAGAAGAACCCCCACCGGCGCAGCGAGCAGCGCCGCGCCCCACCAGCCGACGACGGGAGCCGCCAGCGCCGGCAGCGCCCCACGAAGCAGCGGCTCCTCCGCCAGCGCGGGCGCCCAGGAGTCGGCCAGCAGCCGGATCGGGCCGACGTCGCCGGGCACGGGCGGGGTCACCGGGGTCCAGCCCCCGGCCCCGAGGATGAAGGCCCTCCCGGCAAGCGCCACCGCAGCGAGCGCGACACCGGCCACCGGCCCGAACCGGAGCCGGGGGCGTGGGAGGTCGGTCCACACCGGCAGCAGCGCGACCACCACCGCCACCACGACCCCCTGGATCGGCGCCGCAACCAGCGTGTCGGAGGCGAAGCTCCCGGCCGTCGCGGTCACGAGCCCGTACGCCAACCCCCGGGCGATCGCGGTGGACTCGCGGTAGGCGACGGCTTCTGCCGCCGCCACGAACACCCCGATCACGAGGATCCCGAGGCCGAGCAGCGCGGGCCGGCTGAGCAGGCGCAGCTCGCCCATCCGGCCGGTCACCACACCGAGGTCGGTCCCCAGCGGGTGGACGGTGCGCCGCCAGGACACCACAGTGGAGCCCACCATCTCGAGCTCGAGCTCGCGCCGCCACCCGGAGGGCAGGTCGCCCGCGCCGCCCATGAACCACCCACGCTGCCAGATGTGCCCGCCTTCCCTCCAGCTCTGTGCCCGCACCAGCTGCCACGCGGAGGGATCGGGAACCGCCCTGGCGACTGCCGCCTCGACCTGGGCGCGCGCCAACGAAGGGAAGAGGTCGGGGCCGGGGGCGGATGGCACGGGTCGGCGCAGCGACCAGACCACCCCGTCCACGGTGATCTGCGCCTCGCCGCCCCCGGGGAAAACCACGCGCCAGCGGAGGGCGCCCCCCCCGCCGCGCGCCAGCCCGACCCCGGCCGGGCCGGGCCGCGCCCGCTCCAGCGCCCACGCCAGCTCCTGATCTCCCTCGAACGTCGCGGTGGGCTCTCCGAGCGGCTCGTAGCCGAGGCGCACGAGGGCGGCGCGGGCCAGCGCCCCGGCCTGCACCTCCCCGGGCACCCCCCTGTCCCTGACCAGGGCCACCGCCGCGATGAGGGCGGCCGCCGCGAGCAGGACCTGGAGAACGTAGCGGACCCGGAACACTGCCCCAAGTCTAAGCCACCCACCTCCCGTTCGGTAAACTGCGAAGGTGAGCCGCCCTCGCTTCAGGACGCTTCCCCACCGAGCCGACCTGCGCGTCGCGGTCTGGGGCGCCGACGAGGCGGAGCTCATCCGCAACGCGGTGGCCGCCGCGGTTACGCTGGCGCTCGGGAGGGTCCCGCGCGCCACCGCCCAGGAGTGGCTCGATATCCGCCCGTGGCCGGCCGGCCTCCCGTCGCGCCTTGTGCGCGCGGTCAACGAGGCGCTCTTCCACCTCTACGCGAGGCACGAGCTTGCGGTGGGCTTCGAGAGCACGGCTCGAGGCGCCCGCCTGGCAATCGCGCGGCTGCCGCCCGGATGCCGGCCCGATCTGGAGGTCAAGGCCGCCACGTACCACGATCTTCGGCCGCGGCGCGGTGGCGGTCGCCTCAGCGCGCTGATCACGCTCGATGTCTAGGCTCTCCGCTTGGCGGCGGACCTGAGGGCGGCGACGTGGTGCAGGCTCTCCCAGCGGAACTCGGGCTCCGAGCGGCCGAAGTGGCCGTTGCTCGCCGTGACCCGGTAGATCGGCCGCAGCAGGTCGAGCTCCTCGATGATGCCGCGCGGGGTGAGCGGAAAGACCTCCCTGATGACCTTCGTGAGCCGCTCGTCGGGGATCACCCCGGTGCCGGCGGTGTCCACCATCACCGAGACCGGGTCGGCGACGCCGATGGCGTAGGCGAGCTGGACAAGCGCCTCGCGCGCGAGCCGCGCGGCCACGATGTTCTTCGCGATGTGGCGGGCCATGTAGGTGGCGGAGCGGTCCACCTTCGTCGGGTCCTTGCCCGAGAACGCGCCGCCGCCGTGCGGTGCCCACCCCCCGTACGTGTCCACGATGATCTTGCGCCCGGTCATGCCGGTGTCGGACTGCGGGCCGCCGACCACGAACTTGCCCGTCGGGTTCACCAGGAACCGCGTCTTTCGGTCGACGAGCTCCTTGGGCAGCACGGCCAGGCCGACCTTTTCGACGATCTCGTCGTGGGCGGCGCCGGTGATGCGGTCGCCCTTCCTGTTGAGGATCTCCTCGGTGTGCTGGGAGGAGATCACGACGGTGTCGATCCGGTGCGGCGTGCCATCGCGGTACTCCACCGTGACCTGGGACTTGCCGTCCGGCCCCAGGTAGGGCAGGAGCCCGCTGCGCCGGACCTCGGCGAGGCGCATGGTGAGCCTGTGGGCCAGCGTGATCGGCATCGGCATCAGCTCGGGGGTCTGGTCGCAGGCGTAGCCCACCATCAGCCCCTGGTCGCCCGCGCCGCCGACCTCCACCCCCTGCGCGATGTCCGGCGACTGCCTCCCGATCGTGTTGAGGATGCCGCAGGTGGCGTAGTTGAAGCCGTACCTGGCGTCGGTGTAGCCGATGTCGCGGATCAGGGTGCGCACGAGGTCCTGCACGTCCACCCACCCCTCGGTCGTGATCTCCCCGCCCACGATGACAAGGCCCACCGTGATGAAGCTCTCGCATGCGACGCGCGACGAACCGAGGCGCTTCCTCCTCGGATTCTTCTCTTTGTTGTCCGCCGCGATGTCCTGCCTGATCACCTCGTCGAGGACCGCGTCCGAGATCTGGTCGCACACCTTGTCCGGGTGACCCTCGGTCACCGACTCCGAAGTGAAGACGTGGATTCCTCGGTTGTTCACGGGCTCTCTCCCGGTTTCCTCACGCGCGGCAAAGTGCTCGTGCCGACGCGGTTATCGCGAACCATAGCACACGTAGCCGTAGATGCTCTCGTCGGGCACGATTGTCGAACCGCACTCGAAGGCCGCACGGCAGCCAGTGATGTCTCCCGCTGGAAGTTGCTCGTTGAGGAGCAGCACGATTCCGTTTCCCCGGTCGCGCCCCCTCACCTCTCCCACGATCGAGGAGATCGAGAGGCTCTCCTGTCGCGTGCGGGTCATGTTCCAGACGATGAACGAGCCCTCCGCCCGGCTCGCGGGGTAGTAGAGTCTGCCCCCCGGCAGATACGCAGCCACCCCCGAGCTCGCCCAGTCCACCCCGCCCACCAGCGGCAGGGTGCCCAGCCCCTGGAGCCGTAGCTGCGAGGCCGCACACTTTGCGCCCGAGAACGGCGCACGCCACTCCCACCAGCCCGCTACGAGGCTCCCCGCCACGCCCGCCACGATGGCC
>JALHTD010000338.1 GCA_022865555.1 Thermoanaerobaculaceae bacterium
CACACCCCCGGCTGGGTCCACGACGGCGGGACCGGGGATGTGGCCTGCGACCCCTACCGCCGGTACCGGGACGACGTGGCCCTCATGCGCGGGCTGGGCCTGTCCGCCTACAGGTTCTCGATCGCCTGGGGGCGGGTACTTCCCGAGGGCAGGGGGCGGGTCAACGCGAAGGGGCTGGACTTCTACAGCCGGCTCGTGGACGCGCTGCTGGAGCACGGCGTACAGCCGTTCGTGACGCTCTACCACTGGGACCTTCCGGCCGCTCTCGACGACCTCGGGGGGTGGCTCAACCGGGACATCGCAGGGTGGTTTGCCGAGTACGCGAACGTGCTCTTCCGCGCGCTCGACGACAGGGTGCGCTTCTGGGCGACGCTCAACGAGCCCTGGGTGATCGCCGACGGGGGGTACCTGTACGGGGTCCTGGCACCCGGCCACAAGAACCTCTTCGAGGCGCCGATCGTGACCCACAACCTGCTGCGTGCCCACGCCGCGGCGGTACAGGCGTACCGCGCGGAGGGCAGGCACTCGGTGGGGCTGGTCGTGAACCTGGAGCCGAAGGTCCCGGCCTCCGAGAGCCGTGAGGATCTCGCCGCGACCGCGCGCTCCGAGGCCTACATGAACCGGCAGTACCTGGATCCGGTCTTCCTCGGGAGCTACCCCGAGGAGCTTTCCGAGATCTTCGGCGAGGCGTGGCCGGAGGTCCCGGCCGCCGACCTGGCGGCGATCCGCCAGCCGGTGGACTTCCTCGGCATCAACTATTACAGCCGCGGCGTGATGAGGCACGACCCGGCGGTCTGGCCGATCCGTGCCGGCAGGGTCCGCCAGCCCGGCTCGACCTACACCGAGCTGGACTGGGAGGTCTACCCCGCGGGCCTCACCGACACGCTGACCTGGGTGCGGCAGCGGTACGGTGATGTCCCGCTCTTCATCACCGAGAACGGGGCCGCGTTCCACGACCCGCCCACGGCCGAGGGGGGCGTGCACGACCCGCTCCGGGTGGCCTACCTGCGGGAGCACCTGCGGGCGGCCCACCGGGCGATCGCGCAGGGCGTGGACCTGCGGGGCTACTTCGTCTGGTCGCTGCTCGACAACTTCGAGTGGAGCCACGGGACCTCGAAGCGGTTTGGCATCGTCCACGTGGACTTTGCGACCCAGCGCCGCACGCCCAAGGACAGCGCGCGT
Organism: Thermoanaerobaculaceae bacterium; assembly: GCA_022865555.1. GTDB lineage: Bacteria > Acidobacteriota > Thermoanaerobaculia > Thermoanaerobaculales > Thermoanaerobaculaceae > RBG-13-68-16. The sequence goes on from JALHTD010000338.1 coordinate 1,183, forward strand.
TTCTACGCGGAGGTCGTCCGGACCAACGGCGCCGCCCTCGCGGACGACGCCGGAGCCTGATCGCCGGTCTTCACGGCGACGGCCGGCGCCTTGCGAGCATCCAGTCGGGCAGCTCCTGCTCGCCGTAGGCGCGCTCCCAGCACCCGTGGCCCACCCCGGGGTAGATCGTCACCCTCGGGTGCGCCCCCGCAGCCTCGAGCGCCGCGACGATGGCCCATGTCTCCCCGACCGGGACGACGTCGTCCGCCTCCCCGTGGAACGCCCACGCCGGAATGCTCTTGATGGCTGCCGCGAGGTCGGTGACGGTGCCGGTGAACACCCCGGCCGCGCCGGAGCGCACCGTCCCGTATCCGCACACGGGCACGACCGCGGCCCACAGCTCGGGGTGGCGCGCGGCCAGCACCCAGGCGCCGTGGCCGCCCTGCGAGAGCCCTGTGAGGACGAGGCGCGTCGGGTCCACGCTGTACTCGCGCCGCGCGTGCGCAAGCATCGTCATCAGCTCGAGCTCGTACTCCTCCCACTCGGCGTCCTGCGAGGGCTTCTGGGGGATGATCACGATGAAAGGCCAGTGGTCCGGGTTCCAGACGAGCTCCCGCGGC
>JALHTD010000339.1 GCA_022865555.1 Thermoanaerobaculaceae bacterium
GGCGGCTGCGGGAGGCAGGCCGCGCGCGGCGCGGATTAGGGTCACCCTGAACGCAGCCAAGGGTCCCATGGCGCAGGAAGAATGCCAGTCGCGCTCCCGAGGGTCTGGTCATTGCGAGACCCCGGAAGGGACCGAAGCAATCTGGCGCAGCACCGCGTCGGTGGTCCGCCTGACGCGATGGGATCCTTGGCTGCGCTCAGGATGACCTCGGCTCGCCGCGGCGAGCCGAGGTCACATCTCCGGCCGGCCTGGCGTGGTGGCCGGGAGGGCGCGCGTGCGCGCCCAGGAGCGGATCGCCTTGATCTGCTCGGACATCGTCGTGGACAGCGGCACGATCATTCCCATCGCGGTCAGCAGGTCGCGCTCGTCGACGGGGCGGTTCTCGGCGTGGCAGGCGATGCGGGCGGAGACCACTGCCTGCTCGATCTCGGCGCCGTTCCACCCGCGTGTCGCGGAGGCGAGCAGGACAAGGTCGTAGCGACTGGGGTCGAGGTCCTGCCTGCGCGTGTGGATCGTGAGTACCTCCTTGCGCTCCTCCTCGTTTGGTAGCTCCAGGAAGAAGACCTGATCGAAGCGGCCCTTGCGGATGATCTCGGCGGGCAGGAGGTTGATTCGGTTCGCGGTGGCGGCGATGAACACGTCGGCGCGGTGCTCCTGCATCCAGGTCAGGAACGTCGAGAAGATGCGCGTCCCCGAGCCGCTCTCGCCCTCGCGGTAGCCTGCGATCCCCATCTCGATCTCGTCCACCCACAGCACCGCCGGCGCCACCGCCTCCACGGCCTCGAGGGCTCTGTGGAACACCCACTCCGGGGACCCCTGAACGCCGGCGAACACCAGGTTCATGTCGAGCAGGAAGAGGGGGAGCTTCCACTCGGTCGCGATGACCTTGACCGCCAGCGATTTTCCGCACCCCGACATGCCCATGAGCAGCACGCCCTTGGGGCGCGGCAGCCCCTGAGACAGCGCCTCCGGCGTGAACAGGCTGGAGCGGTGGCGCACCCAGGTCTTGAGCTGGTCCAGCCCGCCCATGTCGGCCATCCCGCGCTCGGGGGGGACGAACTCCAGGATCCCCTCCTTGCGCATCACCTGTTCCTTCTCCGCCAGCACCTCCGCCATGAACGCCTCGTCCATCTTCTGGTGGCGTGCCAGCAGTCGGTGCAGGAGGTGTTCCACCTCGAGCAGGCTCATGCCGCGCAGCGAACCGATCAGCAGCGGCAGCTTGTCCGGCTCGGGGGTGCGGCGCGCCTGCTGCAGCACGGCGTTGACCGTCACGGAGATCTCGGTCTCGTCGGGGAACAACGAGGTCACCACGTAGGTCATGGGCTTGAGCTCGCCCGGGACCTCCAGCGAGGGGCTCAGCAGGAAGATGAAGCGGCCGGTGTTGCGGATCGTGGCGGCGGTGTCGCGCAGCCGGCGCAGGAGCCCGCGGTTGCCGGGCAGCAGCGCGTGGATGTCTTTGAAGATGTAGAAGCCCTGCGGCCCCTCGGCGGCAACCCAGGCCAGGGCGGCGATCGGGTCGCGGCTGTCGGCCCGGCCGGCAAACCCGTCCAGGCAGTTCCACACCGAGACCGGCAGCGGTTGCGGCTAGGCCCCGCCGGCAAACCGTTGCAGCAGCGTCTCGATCCTGTCCTCCTCGGGGGAGAGGACCACGATCAACGGGTACGCGCTCGCCAGCGCTGTCGCGACTTGCTCAACGGTCGTGGCCATATCTGAATTGTACTTGACCGACTGGGCAACCGTATCGATGTCCTCAGTCCACGAGAGCGCCTGTGATACGTACCTTTTTCCCATCCTTCGTTGGCAACGTTGGTGTAGGGGCTGGGCCTGCCCCCGCCCGCAGCTGCGTTGAAGCCACCTCTCCGCCTTTTGCTACACTCCTCGCGCGGGCTGGCTGTTGAGGTTCCAAGATGCCGGAGTGGCGGAATGGCAGACGCGCGGGACTCAAAATCCCGTGTCCGCAAGGGCATGAGGGTTCGACTCCCTCCTCCGGCACCATCTATGCTGGGGGTCCCGCGTCCGCTCCTACCGCCCACCCGGACGCTCCAGACACCCTGGGCCCCCACCGCTCGGACAGGCAAGCCAAGCGGGCGAGGGCGCCCGCCCCACAATCTTGTCTCTCGTGGCGCGGACGCCCCCGGCCGCGCACCTCTTGCCTCTCACCTCGCGGGGGGTGTGGTCTCGTTGGCTAACTGCTCGACCGCGGCGCGGAAGCGCTGGTGACGCGAGGCCAGGAGGGCATAGTCGCGCTCGCGGCGGGAGCCCTTCGCCCGGACGATCCTCGCGAGGAGGTGCTTTTCTCGCGCGCCCCAGCGCTCGATGCCCGGCAGGCAGGCGAGCAGGGGAGCCATGCGGAGGAATCCGGTGATCTCATCGGCGGACCAGTGCTTCCAGTCCGAGATGCCGAGCAACCGGGCAACGCGGCGCGCCGACTCGCGCTCGGCCATTCTCCGGTCGCCGCCGA
>JALHTD010000340.1 GCA_022865555.1 Thermoanaerobaculaceae bacterium
CTCGCCTCGCCCTCTCGCACCAGATCCAGTGTGCGAGCGAGCGAGCGGTGCGCCGAGGCGACGTGGGCGCGCCAGCCGACGCCAAGGCGGTCGAGTTCGGCACCGGTCTCCCGCAGCACGTCCCAGTCGTTCTTCGAACCCATCAGAATGAGGACCGGCGCGTTCATGCCAACCCCTTGCCGATATCGCGCCGGTACTGCACCCCGTCGAACTGCACCCGGCCAACGGCCGAGTACGCGCTCTGCGACGCCTCGTTCAGCGTCGAGCCGCGCCCGACCACCGAGAGCACTCGCCCTCCCGCGGTGACCAGCCGCCCGTCCTGCAGCGCGGTTCCCGCGTGGAAGAGCAGCACGCCGGGTTGCGCCAAGGCCTCGCCGAGGCCTGCGATCGGGTCGCCGCGCCTCGGTGCCCCGGGGTATCCGTCGGCCGCCAGCACCACGCACACCACCGCCTCCCGCTTCCAGTTTGCGCGCAGTGCGCCCAACTCGCCGAGCGCCGCGGCGCGCAGCAGCGGGAGCAGGTCGCCCTCCAGTCGCGGGATCACCACCTGGGTCTCCGGGTCGCCGAAGCGGCAGTTGTACTCCAGAAGCTGCGGGCCCTCCCTGGTGACCATCACGCCCGCGTACAGCACACCACGGTACGGCCTCCCCTCCGCGGCGAGGCCCGTGATCGTCGGGTGGACGATCGCACGCAGGATGGTGGTCGCCAGACCGGATTCCATCGGTGCGGGTGAGACGGACCCCATCCCTCCGGTGTTCGGGCCCTGGTCACCGTCCTTGAGACGCTTGTAGTCGCGCGCAGATGCGAGGGGGAGCACGCTTGTCCCGTCGGTCAGCACCATGAAGGAGATCTCGTCCCCCTCGAGGCACTCCTCGACAAGCACCTTCTCCCCTGCCGAGCCGAAGGCGCGCTCCTCGAAGTAGAGGGCCAGCGCCGCCTCGACCTCGTCCTTGCGGCGGCACACCTGGACTCCCTTGCCGGCCGCGAGTCCGTCGGCCTTGAACACCACCGGCACCTTGAGCTCTTTCACCGCCGCCGCCGCCTCGTCGCGGCTTCGCACGACCCTCGAGCGGGCGGTGGGGATGCTGTGCCGCAGGCAGAACTCCTTGGTGAAGACCTTGCTGCCCTCGACCTCGGCAGCGGCGCGGGACGGGCCGAGGAGCAGGAGGCCCCGACGGGCGAATTCGTCCGCGATCCCGAGTACCAGCGGCAGCTCGGGGCCCACGACCGTGAGGTCGATGTGGAGCGAGGCGGCGAACTCGGCGAGCTCGACCATGGCATCGGCCGCGATCGGCACGCAGGTGGCCATGCCGGCCATCCCTGGGTTACCCGGCGCCGCGTAGAGCTCGTCGACGCCGGCGGCGCGGGAGAGTTTCCAGGCCAGCGCGTGCTCCCGCGCCCCGCCGCCGACCACCAGGACTCTCAACGCGGCCCCCCCGCAACCAGCGCAACCTGGAGGAGCGACAAGCAGGCGGTCTCGACGACATCGCGCGCGGAGCAGCCCCGGGAGAGGTCGTTGGCGGGGCGGGCAAGCCCCTGGAGCAGCGGCCCCACCGCACGTGCACCGCCGAGGCGCTCGGTGAGCTTGTAGCCGATGTTGCCGGCGTTCAGGTCGGGGAACACGAGCACGTTCGCCTTGCCGGCCACCGGCGAGCCGGGTGCCTTCTTGCTTCCCACCGCGGGGAGCAGCGCCGCGTCGAGCTGCAGCTCGAAGTCAAAGGCGAACCCGACACGCCGCGCGGCGAGCGCCGCGCCGGCCTGCCGGACCTTGTCCACCAGCGCATGCTCTGCGGAGCCCTTGGTCGAGAACGAGAGCAGTGCCACCCTCGGTTCGCCGCCCACGATCGCCCTGAAGGTGCCGGCGGCGCTGACCGCGATATCGGCCAGTTGCTCGGGATCGGGGTCGGGGAGCACAGCACAGTCCGCGAAGACCATCAGCCCGTCCTGCCCCCAGCGCGGATCGGGGTGGACCATGACGAACGCGGACGACACGGTCTTGATCCCCGGCGCCGGTCCGATGGCGTGGAGCGCCGCCCGGACCGTGTCGGCCGTCGTCCGGACCGCGCCGCCGACCGATGCGTCACACTCCCCGCAGGCCACCAGCAGCGAGGCGAAGTACAGGGGGTCCGCGAGGGCCACCTCGGTCTGTTCCTTGGTCCAGCCCTTGGGTGCGCGGCGGGCGTGGAGGAGGTCGAAGAGCTTCTGGCGCCTGGGGTCGCCCGCGGGATCGGTGACCGTCACGCCCCGGGAGCGGAGGCGCTCGTGGTCCGCACCCTGTTTTGCCGCCGGACACAAAATCGTGACCTTCGCGACCTGGTCCTGACGCAGGACACCCGCGGCCTCCACGATCCGAGGGTCATCCCCCTCCACCAGCACGACATGGCCACCGACCGCGCGGGCGCGGCCCGGCAGCTCCTCGAGAAATCCCAAGCCGACCTCCGCGGGTATTGTAACCGCCTTTTACGTTGGACCCGCAAACCTCCGCGCAAAAGCGGCTTGCAGAGCCCACGCTGGGCAGCAGCGGAGGCCGTGGCTCGTGCGTCTATTGACAATCACGTGACATATGGACGATCTGAACACCCTGACACACGAACACGAAGCAGGATTCATGTGTCCTGACAAAGACTTGACAAATCTCGCGACCGCCGCTAACTTGACCGGAGTCACCCGCGCCTGCTCAAGGTGGATGTTCATGGCCGGGACGGCGAAAGGGGAAAGCAATGGCGCTACTCCAGTGTGGTCTGGCAATCATGGCGGCGGTGAACGTTGCGGTTCCGTCACATCCCGTGGGGAACGCGGCCCGTCGGCTGCAGAGCGTCCAACCGCCGCATGTCTACGCGGTGACCGAGGCCGAGCACTACCTCACCGCCGAGCAGATCGGATACATCCGCCCGGGGTTCAAGATCAAGCTGAACAGCCTCACGAACGTGGGGCCCGGGAAGAAGCCCGTCGTCGACGTCACCTACACCGACGACATGGACCAGCCGCTCGACTACCTCGGGAAGGCGACGCCAGGGCCGCTCTCGATCAGCTTCATCCTGGCCTGGTACGACGGCTCCGCCCGCCAGTACACCAGCTACACGACCCGAACGCGCAGCGGGGTGACGATGCCCTCTGCCGACCAGGGCGGGACGTGGACCCACATCGAGCTCGGGCACTCGAAGTACACGTTCGGCACGACGCTCCCCGCCGGCATGGACGTGACGAAGACCACCACGCTCGGGATCTACGGCCGCCGCACGCTCACCCCCATCATCGGCAAGGACTACTACGCGAACAACATCAACTACGACTTCCGCCCCGATGGCGGCGTGGTCGTGGACACCTGGGCGGCGATGGACATCGACAAGACCTGCAACAACTGTCACGACCCCCTGGCAGCCCACGGCGGGACGCGGCGCACCACCAAGAACTGCGTGCTCTGCCACACGCCGCAGATCCCAAACGATGCGACCACCGGGAACACGTTCGACTTTAAGGTGATGATCCACAAGATCCACAGGGGCGAGAACCTCCCCAGCGTGGTCGCCGGAGGCAAGTACGGTTTCGGGGCCGACACGGATTTCTCCACGGTCGCCTACCCCCAGGACATCCGCAACTGCACGACCTGCCACGACCCGAAGGCCGCCGAGGGCTACATCTGGTACTCGCGTCCCTCACGCAAGGCGTGCGGCTCCTGCCACGACAACATCGACTGGGTCACCGGTGACAACCACGTCGCCGGCCCGCAGGCCGATGACAAGGCGTGCGCCAGCTGCCACATTCCGCAGGGCGAGTCCGAGTTCGATGCCTCGATCAAGGGCGCTCACACCATCCCAACCAAGTCGGCTCAGCTTAAGGGCCTCAACATGCAGATCCTGAGCGTGACCGGCGCGGCCCCCGGCGCCAAGGTCACCGTGACGTTCAAGGTGACCAACGGCGACGGCTCAGCCGTGGCCCCCTCCTCCCTCAACAGCCTCAACATTCTGCTCGGCGGACCGACCACTGACTACACCACGAACATTCGCCAGAGCGCCACCAAGGCAACGGCCTCCGGCGACGCGTGGGTCTACACGTTCACCGCCCCGATCCCCGCGGATGCCGTCGGCAGCTGGACCGCATCCGCCGACGTCTACCGCAACATCACGATCGACAATCACACCGACACCGGCCTGAGCGTCCGCGAGGCGGGGGTCAACCCGATCTACACGTTTGCCGTCACCGACGCGCAGCCAAAGGCGCGCCGCACGAGCGTCGACCTCGCCAAGTGCAACGACTGCCACGAGACGCTGGCGCTGCACGGCGGCCAGCGCTACAAGATCGAGGAGTGCGTGATCTGCCACAACCCGGTGGCGGACGACAAGAGCGTGCGGCCTGCCGACCAGGGACTCCCCGAGTCGATCTCGATGCAGCGCATGATTCACCGGATCCACACCGGCGAGGAGCTGAGCCAGACCTACACGGTCTACGGCAGGGGCGCCAGCGTGAACAGCTACAACGAGGTGCGCTATCCGGGCGACCGTCGCGACTGCGTGGCCTGCCACGTGACGGGTGCGTACACGGTGCCGCTGCCCGACAACGTGATTCCGACAATCACGCAGCGCGACTTCTACACGCCGATGCAGCCGACTGCGGCGGCCTGCCTCGGGTGCCACGACTCCAAACCGGCAGCGATACACGCCTACACCATGACCACCGTTCTGGGTGAGTCGTGCGAGGTCTGCCACAGCAACGACGCCGAGTTTAGTGTTGACCAGGTTCACGCTCGCTAGCAACTAGATGAAACGCCGGGTTGCCGGCCCCAACCGGTAGCCCGGCTTGCCCCACGAAAGGTGGATCGGATGAGCAC
>JALHTD010000341.1 GCA_022865555.1 Thermoanaerobaculaceae bacterium
TGCGCCGGGCAAAGTATAGCGGGTTTGGCCCCCGACGCAAACCGCACGCCGGAGCAATTGCAGGCTGCCCGCGAAACGGATGCAAGACCTCGGTCTTCAATCTGATGAGGGGTTTGCACAGATTTTGCCTTCGTGATAGGCTCCGCGCCCACGGTGGGCCCGTTCGTCTAGTGGTCAGGACGCTGGCCTCTCACGCCGGAAGCGGGGGTTCGATTCCCCCACGGGCCGCCACCACGCCCGCCCACCCTCCCAGCTCACAGCCGACAGCTCACAGGTGACAGCAAGGACAGGGCGCACCAACGACGTGTCACCCCCTTCCGGGGCGACCGCAAGACCTGGTGAGGCGGGCGGTTAGCTGTTAGCTGTTAGCTGTTAGCTGTTAGCTGTTAGCTGTTGTTAGACTTTTCCAATGCCAACGTACCGGTTGCTGATCGAGTACGACGGGACGGAGTTCGGCGGTTGGCAGGTGCAGGCCGGCGGCCGTACGGTGCAGGGCGTGCTGCTCGCCACGCTCCGGGAGCTTACCGGGGAGCGCCAGCTGGACCTGCAGGGCGCAGGCCGCACCGATGCCGGCGTCCACGCCCTCGGCCAGGTGGCCTCGCTGCGCTGCCGGCGCACGCTCGACCCGGCCAGGCTCGCGCGCGAGCTGGAGCGAGAGCTTCCCCCCGACGTCGTGGTGCTCGAGGTACGCCAGGCACCGAAGGGGTTCCACGCCCGCCACGACGCGCTCGCCCGCGCCTACCGCTACCAGATCGCCCGCCGGCGCTCGGCGTTCGGCAAGCGCACGACGTGGTGGATCGCGGGGGAGCTGGACGTGGAGGCGATGGCGCGGGGAGCCGCCGCCTTCGTGGGGCGGCACGACTTCCACCCCTTCGCCAGGCGCGCCAAAGAGGCCGAGAGCACGCTCGTCGAGGTGGAGGCCCTCGAGGTGGCGGCGGTGGGCGACTTCGTGCTGCTGCGGCTGGTGGCCAGTCACTTCCTGTGGAACCAGGTGCGGCGGATGGTGGGCACGCTGGTGGCGATCGGACGCGGGGAGGCTCGCCCCGACGACGTTTCGCAGTGGCTGTCCGGCGCCGCCCGGCCGCCGCTGCTGGCCGCGCCCGCCGCGGCGCTGTTCCTCGAGGCGGTGCGCTACCCGGACGAGCCATGGGAGCTGCCGGCTCTCGCCCCCATCGGTGTGCCCTGGGTGCGCGGCATTCCTGCAAAGTGCTAGGCTGGGGCAGCGCGGAGGCGACATGGCGTTCGATCTCATCAAGCTGCTCACGGACGTCTTCGACCCCAAGCCCGACGAGGTGGTTACGGTCGCCTGCGACGTGCCCCGCACCCCCGGCGAGGACACCCCGGCATGGAAGGAGCGTCGCGCGATGGCGCTCGAGTGGCACCGGGCGTTCACCGCGCTCGGTCACGGCCGCGGCTTCTCGATCAACCCCGTGCTCACCTACCCGGCTACCGGCGCCAACAACGCCGAGTTGCCGATCGACGGTGAGATGGGCGGCAACCAGGTCGTCCTCGTGGACGTTCTCCTCGACAGCACGCTGGCGGTTTTCCTCACCCAGTACTCCGCGACCGCCCCCCTCGACGCCCTCTCCCAGGTGAAGGAGGACTTCCGCGCCGCCTCGATGCCCGGCGTCGAAAAGCGCATGGAGCGCACCGCCCTTGCGGCCGACTACCGCGAAGTCGCCCGGCGCTGCCGCATCCTCGAGAAGATCCTGCGCGGCGCGGAGTCGCTGGATGTGACGTTCTCCACGGGCAACCGCTGCTTTTTCGACCTGCGGTTCCGCCAGCCCGGGGTGGACGACGGCTTCCTGCCCCGCCACAAGCCCGGCGACCGCGTGATCAACCTCCCCTCGGGCGAGACGTACATCGTGCCGTACGAGGGCGAGCAGGCCGGCAGCCAGTCCGAAACCCGCGGCACCCTTCCGATGCGGGACGCCGCCGAACTGGTGATCATGCGCGTGGAGCGAAACCGGATCGCGCAGGTCGAGGGCAACGGCACCATCGCCCGCAACCTGCGCTCGTTCTTCGCCGCCGACCCGGCCCGCACCAACATCGCGGAGGTGGCGTTCGGCTGCAACCAGTGGGCCCAGGTCACGGGCAACGTGCTCGAGGACGAGAAGGCGGGGTTCCACTGGGCTTACGGCCGCTCGGACCACCTCGGCGGCACGGTCGGGGTGACCAAGTTCATCCACCGCGAGACCGTCGTCCACCAGGACGTCGTCTACGCCAAGGGGAACCCGATCCAGGTCGCCGAGGCCACGGCCACAGGTCCCGACGGCAGCAAAACCCGCATCATTCGCAACGGCGACTACGTGGTGTTCTGACCCACGACCGGCCGATCCCGGACTGTGCGGTCGTCAGGCTCCGGAGGCCCGGCTGAGCGCCGAGCGGCGTCGGCCATAGAAGAAATAGAGGCACAGGCCGATCGCCATCCAGACGAGGAAGCGCCACCAGGTTACCGTGGGAAGACCCTGGGCGAGCCAGAGGCACGCGAGGATGGCGGCAGGAGCCAGCGCCCAGATGAGCGGCATGCGAAACCTGCGCTGCGCCTCGGGGCGCCGCACCCGCAGCACCATCACCCCGGCGCAGACGATCGCGAACGCGAACAGCGTGCCGATGTTCGTCAGTTCCACGACCTCGTCGATGTTGCCGAGCGCGGCCGGGACCGCCACCAGCACCCCGGTGAGGATGGTGGCGTTGCCGGGTGTCTTGTGGCGGGGATGGACCTTGGCGAACCACGGACCCAGGAGCCCGGCGCGGCTCATGCTCATGAAGATGCGTGGCTGCCCGACCTGGTAGACGAGAAGGGCAGCGGTGGTGGCGATCACCGCGCCGAAGCTGATCAGCCCCGCGATGCCGCTCATGCCGTGCTGCTCGAAGATGTAGGCCAGGGGATCGGCCTTCCCCGCCAGCTCCGTGTAGCGCACCATGCCCGTCACCACGATGGCCACGGCAACGTAGATCACGGTGCAGATGGCCAGCGACAGCAGGATGCCGCGGGGCAAGTTCTTCCCCGGGTCGCGGCACTCCTCCGCAGTCGTGCTAACCGCATCGAAACCGATAAACGCGAAGAAGATGATGGCCGCTCCCGACTGGACGCCTCGCCATCCGGCCGGGGCGAAGGGAACCCAGTTCTCGGCTGAGATGAAGCGCAAGCCCAACATCACGACGGCGAGAAGGATACCGACCTTCACCACGACCATGATCGCGTTGGCCCGTGAGCTCTCCCTGATCCCGAGGTAGACGACCCAGGTGACGAGCACCGTGATGACCACGGCCAGCAGATTCACCGTGACCGGGAAACCCAGCAGCGTCGGTGCGTCCTTCAGCACGCTCCAGTTGACAAAGCTGGCGGCACCGTCGAGTCCCCCCGCCTTCGCCTGGGCAATCGCGTGCAGCTTCTCGCCGAGCCCCATCGCCGGGGTGCCTTCAACCAGGCGAAGGGCGGAGCGGGGGTCCATCGCCAGCCAACCGGGGATGTGGATGTGCAGCACGTTGGCCAGGAAGCTGCGCGCGTAGTCTCCCCACGAGATCGCCACTGCGACGTTGCTGATCGCGTACTCGAGCAGTAGGTCCCAGCCGATGATCCAGGCGAGCAGCTCGCCGAGCGTCGCATACGCGTACGTGTACGCGGAGCCGGCCACCGGGATCATCGAGGCGAACTCCGCGTAGGCGAGACCGGTGAAGCCGCAGGCGACGGCCACGAGCAGAATGCTGACCACGAGCGCGGGGCCAGCCGGCCAGCGGCCGTCCGCGAGGTTGCCGGCTGCGGCCGTGCCGATGCTCGAGAAGATCCCGGCACCGATGATCGCGCCGATCCCGAACATCGTGAGGTCAAAGGTCCCGAGGTCCCGGCGCAGGCGGTGCTCGGGGGTCTCTGCGCTCGCGCGCAGTTGCTCCAGGCTCTTGGTTCGGAACAGCGCCTTCAGGGCCGCGATCATGCCGGGCAGGCTAGCGGGGAACGCCACCACCTGCAACAGCGGGGCGACGGCAGGCCGTCAATTGGCACGGGGCGCGTCCGGGGGATCCTGCGTTGCCACCGGCTCTGCCGGCATCGCACCACCCGCAAGGCCGGCCGCGTGCTTGAGCGCCAGGACGCTGTGGAAACGCCCGTAGGCGAAGTAGATCGCGAAACCTATGAGGAGCCAGACAAAAAGCCGCAACCAGTTCTGCGCCGGCAGCGAGAACATGAGCAACA
>JALHTD010000028.1 GCA_022865555.1 Thermoanaerobaculaceae bacterium
AAACTGGCCATCCAGCGCAACGCCTTCGGCGAAGTGATGGCTGAGTACACCAGCCCGGCGAGTGGCCGCATCGGCGGCATGCGCAGCGATGCCACGTCGGAGCCCGGCAACGTGCTGGTGTTCATACTGGCCGACGGTGCGCCAGTGTCCGGCACGGCCACATACTCGGAGTAGTCAGCGCTGGACAAGACATCCCGGAGCAGGGCAACCAGTTTCCGCCACGCCGGGCCTATGGAACACCACGCCGAGCGCGATCGCGGTGAGTTCCGGGCTGAAACCCATCAGGCCTCCGGTGATCAGGTCGCTCTAAGCACCCAGCAGATGCGCGGTGACCACCGCCACGATCGCACCGGCGAGCGCGAATGCCGCGGCGGCGAGCGAGTTCACGGCGAGCCCGGCGAGGAGCAGGAGCGCGGCGAAGATCATGCAGCGCGGCTGCCGAGAGGTGATTATGGCGCAAAGGCTCGTGAAGCTCGAACTCTCTTGGTTTTCCCGGCGCGTCCGGAGGGGCACTCGATGAATCGCAGAGAATTTCTCGCTGGCACCGGCGCGGTCGGCGCGGCGCTGGCGTCGGGACTTCCGCTCTGGGCACTCGCCGCCGACACCGCTGGATCAGCGGCGCAGGACTTCGACATCCACCGGGCTTTCGAACAGTTCATGAAGGACCTCGGTTTCAGCGCGTCGGATGGCGGCGGCAAGGTCACGTTCACCGGCCAGGACCCGATTCTGCGCAGCCATTTTCGCATCGGAACCGCCATGGCGATCCCGGCAATGGGGGCCGCGGTGGGCGCCGCGGCAATCTGGCGCGCACGCACGGGCCAAGGCCAGGACTTGACCGTCGACCTGCGCGAATCGGTTTACAACGTGAACCCCCTCGTCGGAGCCATCATGCGGATGGCTCAGGCGACCGGCAGGATCCCCGCGGCCGATCCTCTTCCGGCCAACTTCGAGTTCCTGCACCCCACCGTCAACGGTCTGCTCCTGCAAGCCCCCCTGGGACTCGACGGGGCGATGTCATTCGTGCCCTTCGAGACCAAGGACGGCCGGTTCTTCAACATCACCGGCATCTATCCACACCTCGAAGATCGTGGCCTCCAAGCGCTGAACGTCCCGCCGGGACGCGACAACATCATCCGTGCCTTCAAGCAGGTGAATGCCTTCGAGTTCGAGGAGAAGCTCGCGGAGATTGGTGGCGTCGGGGTCGTCCACCGCACTGCGAAGGAATGGCTCGCGCACCCCGAGGGCGCGTACCTGGCCAAGACCCCGCTGATCGAGATCGTCAAGATCGGCAACTCCGCCCCCGAGCCCTGGCGAGCCAACCCCACCCAGCCGCTCTCGGGCGTGAAGGTGATGTCGAACACGCACGTGATCGCCGGCACGGTCGCGTCGCGCACGCTGGCCGAATACGGCGCACAGGTGCTGCACATCGCCCGCGACCAGGCGTTCGAGCACGAGGGCGTGATCGTCGACGTCAACGTGGGCATGCGCTCCACATTCGTCGACCTCCGCAATGCCGACCAGAACAAGAGGCTGAAGGCGCTTGTGCCCGGGGCCGACGTCTTCGTGGAGAACTACCGCGTCGGCACGCTCGATCGCCTCGGTTTCGGGGCGCAAGAACTCGCCAGCGTTCGCCCCGGCATCATCTATCTTTCGGTCAATGCCAACAGCTGGGACGGGCCCTGGGCCAAGCGCGGCGGCTTCGACATGGAAGGCCTCGCGGTCTCCGGATTCACGGTTGCCGAGGGTGATGGCGGCCCCCCGCGCTTCCCACCGACGCTCGTGATGAACGACTACATCGCCGGCTATCTCGGTGGTGCCGGCATCATCGCGGCGCTGCGCCGCCGGGCCAAGGAGGGTGGCAGCTACCACGTCCGTGTCAGCCTGACCCGCGCGGCCATGTGGTACGCCAGCCTCGGGCAGTTCTCCACGAAGAATTTCGACGCCAACGACCCCCAGCATCGGATGATCAAGCCCGAGTTGCTCGTCGCTCAAACTCCCTACGGCAAGGTTCAGCGCCTCGCCCCGCAGGTCAAGCTGTCGAGGACGCCGGGCAAGTGGCGCACGCCGCTCGTCGCGGTGCGCGGTGCCGACACGGTCAACTGGGGGTGAGGCGGTGCACACTCCGAAGGGGGAAATGACGTGGACCGCCACGACCCTGCAAGCCGCAAATCGTGTCTACTATGGTCAGTTTCGTGCCTGGTTCTCCTCGCGGCGAGCGCGCCCGCGGCAGCCCAGGGGACTTCGCCTGCAACCGCAAGCGCGGCGTTAGCCGGTGACGCGAAGGCTGAGCAGACATCGAGCAACGACGAAGCCTCGAAATTTCCCGACCGTATGGAGGGCACGCTTTCGGCGGGGGGCGACCTTGAAGACGACTATGCGCCGAGGACAGGCCTCT
>JALHTD010000342.1 GCA_022865555.1 Thermoanaerobaculaceae bacterium
CAGCTGTCCGATGACGAGAAGCAGCGCAATCGTCCGCTTCATCATGAGTGAAGTGTCCCACCGGCTGCCGAAGCCCGCAAGGTGGGCAAAGGGGAGGAGGAAAAGGGGAACAAGTAGAGGGACGAAAAAGAGCGGTGTTGAATGCTCCCCCTCTTCCGTCTTCCCTCTTCCCTTCTCGCTACTTTCTGCGCGTGGCCAGGGCGAGGTTCCGCGCCAGGGCCTCGACCTCGCCTGGGAGCTCGGCGACGTCGCCCAGCTCGCCGATCCGCTGGACCAGCGCCGAGCCGACGACGACACCGTCGGCGAACTGCGCGACGCGGCTCACCTGCTCCGGCGTGGAGACACCGAAGCCAACAGCCACCCGGCTTCTGGTGAGCTTCCTCACCATGCGCACCTGGTCCTCGATCCCCTCCTCCAGGCTGGCGCGCACGCCGGTTACGCCGGTGTGGGCGACGAAGTAGACGAAACTCCCCGCCAGCTTCCGCACCGCCTTCACGCGCTCCCTCGTAGAGGTCGGGGCCACCAGCAGCACGAGCTCGATGCCCACCCGCTTCAACGCCTCCCATGCCGCGCCCGCCTCGTCCACCGGCACGTCGGTGAAGAGCACGCCGTCCACCCCGGCGGCGGCGGCGTCGACTGAAAACCGGGCGAGGCCGTACGCGTGGACGGGGTTGAAGTAGGAGAACAGCACCACCGGTATCGTGCTGGAGAATCGCAGCTCGCGCACGATGTACAGTACGCCCGAGAGCGTGGTCCCCTGGGCCAGCGCGCGCTCGGCCGAGCGCTGGTTGGTGGGGCCGTCGGCGATCGGATCGGTGAACGGCACCCCGAGCTCCAGGATGTCGGCGCCGGCACGCTCCAGGGCGCGTGCCAGCACGACCGTGCGGGCCGGGCTCGGGTCACCGGCGGTGATGTAGGGGATGAATGCAGCCCGCCTGCCCTTTCGCGCACGCGCAAACGCCTGCTCGATGCGCCCCTTCACAGCTTCACCCCTTCCAGCCGCGCGACCTCGTTGACGTCCTTGTCGCCACGTCCCGAGACGTTGACCAGCACTGCCTGCCCCCGCCCGAGGCGGGGCGCCACGTGCGCCACGTACGCGAGGGCGTGCGCGGTCTCGAGCGCGGGGATGATCCCTTCGAGCTCGGAAAGCAGGTGGAAGGCGTCGATGGCCTCCTCGTCGCTCACCCGCACGTAGGCAACGCGGCGGGAGTCGTGCCACCACGCGTGCTCCGGCCCCACCGCCGGGTAGTCGAGGCCGGCGGAGACCGAGTGGGTCTCCGCCACCAGGCCGTGCTGGTCCTGCAGGACGTAGGTGCGAGTGCCGTGCAGCACGCCGGGCGTGCCTCCGGCGAACCGCGCGGCGTGCTCGCCCAGCCGCGTGCCTCGCCCCCCCGCCTCCACGCCGACCAGATCCACCTGCTGGTAGGGCACGAACGCGGAGAAGATGCCAGCCGCGTTGGAGCCGCCGCCGACGCAGGCCACGACCATCTTGGGAAGCGAGCGGTGCTGCTTCCGGATCTGCAGCAGCGCCTCGCTCCCGATCACCGACTGGAACTCGCGGACCATCGCCGGGTAGGGGTGCGGGCCCAGCACTGAACCCAGGACGTAGTGGGTGTTGGAGACGTTGGTCACCCAGTCGCGCAGGGACTCGCTGATGGCGTCCTTGAGGGTTTTCGAGCCGGCGTCCACACCCACCACCTCGGCCCCCAGCAGCTTCATGCGGTAGACGTTGAGGGCCTGGCGGCGCTCGTCCTCGGTGCCCATGTAGACGCGGCAGTGCAGCCCGAGCAGGGCAGCCGCGGTGGCGACCGCGACGCCGTGCTGGCCGGCACCGGTCTCGGCGATCACCCGCGCCTTGCCCATCCGTCGGGCGAGCAGGCACTGGCCGATGGCGTTGTTGATCTTGTGCGCGCCGGTGTGGCAGAGGTCCTCGCGCTTGAGGTAGACCGACGCGCCGCCCAGGTGCTTGGTCAGCCGCGCGGCGAACGACAGCGCCGTGGGACGGCCGCAGTAGGTGGAAAGCAGATCGCCGAGCTCGCGGCGAAAAGCTCGATCGCGCCGCGCCTCCTGCCAGGCCGCAGTGAGCTCCTCCAGGGGGGCCATCAGCGTCTCCGGCACGAACCGCCCACCGTACGGCCCGAAGTAGCCCCGACTGTCCGGTAACGGCTTCATCTCCAGTCCACCCCAATCACCATCGCCGCCGCGGCCCAGAGGCGTGTCCTCCACCCGACCGCCCAGGCGGGAAGGAGCTGATTCTCACGCCTTCACGCCTTGCCCCGAGCCTCGCACCGCGGCGATGAAGGCCTGTATCTTACCAGCGTCCTTGCGGCCGACCGCCGCCTCCACGCCGGTTGCCACGTCCACGCCGGCTGGCCGAACCTCGACGAGGGCACTCGCCACGTTTTCGGGTGTCAGTCCCCCGGCGAGCCAGAACTCGAGGTTGGGGGGGACTCGGGCCAGCAGGCCCCAGTCGAACGGGCGGCCGGTGCCACCCCCGCCCGGAGAGCCGGTGTCGAAGAGCACGCGCGCCACCTGCCCGTACGCCGCCACGAGGCCCCAGTCCACGGTCTCGCCCACCGCGATCGCCTTGATGACCTTCCCCCGCCCACCTAGCTCGGCGCACAGATCGGGGGTCTCGCCGCCGTGGAGTTGGACCAGGTCGAGGCCGGCTTTCTCCCGCACCCGGAGAATCAGGTCGGGGCCCTGATCGCGGAAAACCCCAACCTTCGGCGCGCCGTCGACCAGGCGGACCCAGGCGCCCGCCGTTAGGCCGACGTACCGACGGGAATCGGGGTAGAAGACGAAACCCAGGAAGTCGGCTCCCGCCTCGACGGCTGCCCGGGCATCACCAGGGTTGGTGAGGCCGCAGATCTTGACCGTGACGCTCACGCCAGCAGCTCCGCCAGCGCGGCGCGCGGATCGTGAGAGCGCACCAGATGCTCGCCGACGAGGAATCGTCGGAACCCTCGCTCGACGAGCGCTGCCACGTCGGCCCGCCCGCCGATGCCGCTCTCCAGCACCGCCACCCTGTCCTCCGGAACACGGGCCGCAAGCGTGGAGGCGCCCTCAAGGTCCAACCGGAAGCTGCCCAGATCGCGGGCGTTGATGCCAATGACGGGAGCCGGCAGCCGAAGAGCCCTCTCGAGGTCGTCCTCTTCGTGCACCTCGACCAGGGCCTCCAGCCCCAGCTCCCCGGCGAGCGCCAGCATCTCCGTGAGCAGAGACCCCGGGAGGATGCGCACGATCAGCAGCACGGCGTCGGCCCCCAGGAGCGCCGCCTCGAAGAGCTGTCGGGGTCCCAGCAGGAAATCCTTCTGCATCACCGGCAGCGCGACCTCCCGCCGGAGCAGCGGCACCCACCCGGGGTCGCCGGCAAAGAACTCCGGCTCCGTCACGACGGAAAGTGCCGCAGCGCCACCGTCCTCGTAGGCGCGCGCCAGCCCCGCAGGTTCGAAAGGCTCCCGCAGCCACCCCTTGGAGGGCGAGCGGCGCTTGCACTCCGCGATCACCCGCACCCCAGGTTGCTCGAGCGAGGTGCGAAGGCTGCGGCTGCCCGCGCGTGCACGCTCCGCCGCCGCCTCGCGGGCCCGGGCCTCCATGTCCACCGGTGGTGCCTGCTGCGCCAGGCGCCCCCGCACCGCTTCCGTGATCCGGAACAGGATGTCGGGCTCGGCCGCTTTCATGCGGTCAGCTCCCGTGCTCGTCGCACCACCGCAGAGAGCTTCGCCGCGGGCGCGCCCTCCGCCATGCTGGCACGACTCGCTGCGAGGCCGGAAGGCAGCCCGTCCGCCACCCCCGCAACCACCAGCGCGGCGGCGGCGTTGAGGGCGATCGCGTCCGCGGCGGGGGAGCGCTCCTCTCCAGCGAGAATTGCGCGCAGTCGCTTCGCGTTCTCGGCGGCGTCGCCGCCGGCAAGGTCGGCGCGGGCCGCACGCGG
>JALHTD010000343.1 GCA_022865555.1 Thermoanaerobaculaceae bacterium
GACTAGGGGGATTCCGTCGTCCGGCTCAGACCCGGATTCCAGCGCGACCTCTTGCAGGTCCTTTGCGAACGGGAGGGTGGTAGTGAAATCCGCCCCGAGGGTCGGCGGTGCCATCACGCCGGAGCGAGCGGGTCCCCGACGCGCTTGCTGGCGCGGGGAGACGGCGCGGCTGTCCCTTACCGACGCCGAGGGCCCACACGCCGGGAAGCGCTGTCGGGTCGCTCGCGGAGGCGTCGCGAGTCCCGCCCGGAGCGGGACGAGCGAGCACCGCCACCCTCGGGGCAAAAGAAAAGCGCTGCCACGCAGTGGAAAAGAGGAGCAGGCCGCGCACCCGCCCGGCAAGACAAAGCCGTCACGCAGTGAAGAGATCGGGGAATGGGGTTCGGGGCAAAGCCCCCGCTAAGCGGCCGAGCGCTCGACCCAGACCTGGAGCAGGTGCAGCGTGACCTCGCCGGCCTTGACCATCCACTCGAGCGAGACCCACTCCTGCACGGAGTGGAAGCTCTGCCCCCCGGCCCAGATGTTCGGCGTCAGCAGACCTATGAACGAGAGCCGCGCGCCGTCGGTCCCGCCCCGGATCGCCCGCCGCACCGGCTCGAGCCCCATTCGGCGCACCGCCTCGAAGGCGTACTCGAGCACTTTCGGGTCCTCGCCGATCTTGTATGCCATGTTGCGGTAGGACTCTTTGACGTCGACCCTGATCCGGGCTCCGGGGAAGAGGCCCTCGACCTCGCGGACGATCGCGCGCAGGGTTTCCTCGCGCGCGCGCAGCTCCTCCTCGGTGAACGCCCGCACCAGGAACTTGACCTCGACCTTGGTGACGTCGCCACGGATGTCGTAGGGGTGCAGGTATGGCTGGCGCTTCTCGGTGGTCTCGGGCAGAAACTCCCGCGGCAGCCGCTCGATGATCGCGGCTGCAACCCGCACGGCGTTGATGAGCTTGTCCTTGGCGTAGCCGGGGTGGACGTCGTGACCCTCGATGACCACCATGGCGGAGTCGGCACAGAAGGTCTCGTCCTCGATCTCCGCCAGGTCGGAGCCGTCGAGGGTGTACGCGTAGCCGGCGCCGAACGCCGCGACGTCGAAGTGCTCGGTTCCGCGGCCCACCTCCTCGTCGGTGGTGAAGGCCACCCGCACCGGTCCGTGGTGGAACTCCGGGTGCTTCGCCAGCCAGGCCACGACCGTCATGATCTCGGCCACTCCGGCCTTGTCGTCGGCGCCGAGCAGGGTCGTCCCGTCCGAGGTGACCAGCGTGTGACCCACGCAACGCGCCAGGTTGAGGTTGTCGGCCGTGCGGATCACCTGGCGGGAATCGCCGGGGAGGGCGATGTCCCCACCCCCGTATGCCTCGATGACCAGCGGCTTGACCCCCGCGCCCACCGTGCCGTGGTAGGTGTCCACGTGGGCGATCAGGCCGATGGTGGGAACCTTGCCTGCCGCTCTGTGGCCCTTGGGCAGGTTCCCGGGCACGGTGGCGTACACGTACCCCCACTCGTCCATGACCGCGTCGGAGCACCCGAGGGACCTGAGCTCCTCAGCCAGCAGCTTTGCGAGGTTCTTCTGCTTTTCGGTCGACGGGCTGCTCGTGGAGTTCTCGTCCGACTGTGTGTCGACCCGCACGTAGCGCAGGAAACGCTCCAGCAGCTCCTGGCGGTCGGTGGCATCGAGGGCGATGGCGGTCATGGGGACCTCCGGCGGTGGCGCTGGGCCACGTGCCGAGAGTCTACCCGCTCCCCTACCCAAAGCAAGCCCGCGAGAAGTGCTTGACCTGCTTTCGGAAATAGAGCTAGCATCGCGCGATTTTGTGAATTCGGGCACGAGAGGGAGAGGATGACTGCCCAGTACGTTCCGGTCCTGCTGGCGTTCGCGTTTGCCGCCTTGGTCGCGGGCAGCCTGGTGGGGCTTTCGGCGCTCCTCGGACGTGGCCATTTCAATGCCACGCGTACCCGGGAGACCTTCGAGAGCGGCATGCCTCTTCTGGACAGCTCGCGCAAGCGCGTCTCGGTGAAGTTCTTCGTCGTGGCGATGGTGTTCATCGTCTTCGATGTCGAGGTGGCGTTCCTCTTTCCATGGGCGGTGTGCGCTCGCGGGCTGCTCGCCGAGGGCGATGCCTCGGTCCTGCTCGACGGGCTGATCTTTCTCGTGCTGCTGGCGATCGGCTACGTGTACCTGTGGCGCGAGGGGGCGTTCGACTGGTCCCGCCGCGGGAGCGAGTCGTGAGCACGAGGCCGCTGGTGGCCGCGCGGCCCGAAACCATCGCAGAAGTGACTTTCGACGCCACGCTGGAGGAGCGCATCGTCGACCTCCTCCGGAGGTACCCCACCCGCCGGGCCGCGATCCTGCCGGTGCTCTGGCTCTGCCAGGAGCGCTACGGGTGGATCTCGCCCGGCGTGATCCGCGCCGTGGCGCAGCGACTCGGCGAGAGCCCGGCTTTCGTCGAGGGCGTCGTGAGCTTCTACACCATGTACTACACCCGGCCGCCGGCGCGCTACGTGCTCCAGGTGTGCACCACGCTCTCGTGCGCCTACTGCGGCGGCAAGGAGCTGGTCGAGCACTTGAAGGGCAGACTGGGGATCTCCTTCGGCGAGAAGACCCCCGACGGCGAGTTCCAGCTCATCGGGGTCCAGTGCCTGGGGGCGTGCGGCGGTGCGCCGGTGGTCCAGATCAACGACGACTACTTCGAGCAGCTCGACATCAAGCGTCTCGACGGGCTCCTCGACGAGCTCACGGGGAGGCGGTGAATGGAGGCCGTCCTGCTGCGCGCCCGCGGTGTGCCCGACTCACGGGCGATCGCGACCTACCTGGCCGCCGGCGGGTACGAGGGTTGGAAAAAGGCGCTCGCAATGGCGCCCGATGCCGTCACCAGGGAGGTCACGGACTCGGAGCTGCGAGGCCGGGGCGGCGCGGGCTTCCCGACGGGCCGCAAGTGGAGCTTCGTGCCGAAGGACCACCCGGGTCCCCGCTACCTGATCTGCAACGCCGACGAGTCCGAGCCCGGCACGTTCAAGGACCGGGAGATCATCGAGCACGATCCGCACCAGGTCATCGAGGGGATCGCGATCGCCTCGTACGCCGTCGGGGCCAAGACTGCGTACATCTACATCCGCGGGGAGTTCGTCCGGTGGGCGAGGATCCTGGAGGAGGCGATCGAGGAGGCGCGCCGGGCTGGTTTCCTCGGCAAGAACGGCCTGGGCAGCGGGTTCGACCTGGACGTCTGGGTACACCGCGGCGCCGGCGCGTACATCTGCGGCGAGGAGACGGCGCTGCTGGAGTCACTCGAAGGGAAACGGGGCTTCCCGCGCCTCAAGCCGCCCTTCCCCGCGGTGGTCGGGGCGTTTGGCAAACCGACCGTCGTCAACAACGTCGAGACGCTGGCCTGCGTGCCGCACATCATGACCCGCGGGGCCCACTGGTTCGCGTCCATCGGCCGGCCGCGCAACACCGGCCCGAAGCTGTTTTCCGTCTCCGGGCACGTGAACCGACCGGGGGTGTACGAGTTGCCGCTCGGCGTCACGTTTCGCGAGATCATCCACGAGCACTGCGGGGGCATTCGCGGGGGCAGGAAGCTCAAGGCGTTCTTCCCCGGGGGCACCTCGGCCCCGATCATGACCGCCGCCGAGGTGGACGTCCAGGCGGACTTCGACGCCTGCGCCCAGGCCGGAACCATGCTGGGCTCGGGCGGCGTGATCGTGCTGGACGAGACCGTGGACATGGTGGAGGCGGCCGCCAACGTCGCGCACTTCTACGCGCACGAATCGTGCGGGCAGTGCACGCCGTGCCGCGAGGGCGCCGACTGGTGCAAGGACATCCTGGACAGAATGGTGGAGGGACACGCGCGGGCCGCAGACCCGGAGACGCTGCTGCGCATCTGCAGGTTCTCGTCGAGCGGCATGACCATCTGCCCTCTCGGTGACGCATACGCCCTGCCGATTTCGAGCATGGTGAACAAGTTCCGGGAGGAGTTCGACCGGCGGATCGGCACGGCCACCCCCCTCCCGCAGAAGAAGCTGCCCGTGCTGCCGTGGGCCGGGCCGCGGCCCGGCTTCGGAGTGTAGGGAGGCCCGCGATGCCCAAGCTCACCATCGACGGGCGCACGGTCGAGGTCGCGGCCGGGACAAACCTGATCGAGGCCGCTCGCGCGGCCGGGATCGAGATCCCCTTTTTCTGCTACCACCCGTACCTGACCGTCGTGGGTCAGTGCCGAATCTGCATGGTCGAGATCCAGGGCCAGCCGCGGCTTGCGGTCGCCTGCGCGACGCCCGCCGCAGAGGGCATGGTGGTCAAGTCGGAGACCTCCGAACGAGCCAGGGAGGCCCGCGAGGCGGTGATGGAGTTCCTGCTCGCAAACCACCCGCTGGACTGCCCGGTCTGCGACCAGGCGGGCGAGTGCCTGCTGCAGGACCACTCGATGGAGGAACAGCGGGCCACCTTCACCACCCACATGACCGAGACCCGCCGCACCTTCCCCGGATACGAGAGTCGGCTCATCGGGCCGCACGTGATCCAGAACCAGAACCGCTGCATTCACTGCTCGCGCTGCATCCGCTTCACGCAGGAGATCTCGGAGACGAGCGCGCTCACCTACAAGTCGCGCAGCAACTCCACGTTCATCGACACCTTCGACGGCAAGCCGTTCGAGGATCCGATGTCGGGGTGCGCGGCCGACGTCTGCCCGGTGGGCGCCCTGACCGTCAGGGGGTTTCGCTTCCGCAAGCGCGCCTGGAAGCTGCGCTCGACTCCTTCGATCTGCCCCGGCTGCTCGATCGGGTGCAATATCTTCATCGAGCACCACGAACGCGTGGTGTACCGGTTCTCGCCGCGCGAGAACCCGGGCGTGAATGCGACCTGGCTGTGCGACTACGGCCGCTTCCTGGCCGAGTCGCTCAACGAGCAGGCCTACCTGCACCCGCAGCGCCGGGTGAGCGGGCAGCTCGCCCGTGCCACCTGGGGCGAGGTGTTCCCGGCGCTCTCGACCGAGCTGAAGGCGGCGCGGTCGCTGCGTGTGGTGGCCTCGGCCAACCTTTCCAACGAGGAGCTGTACCTGGCCCGCGAGCTCTTCGGGCGCCACCTCAAGGGCGAGATCGTCGTGCCGGTGTTCCCCGGCGAGCCGCGCCGCATGAAGAACGGCAAGCGGGAGTGGCTCACCTCCACCGACGCTCACCCCAACTCGCACGGTGCCCGGCGGCTGGGCATGGCAACGGTGGACGGGGAGGGCCTCGTGCGCTTCCTCCGCGGGGCCGCGGGTACGACGGTCATCCTCGACCCGTCCGCCCACCCGTCGCTGGCCAGCGAGGAGGCGCTCCAGGCACTGGGGCGTGGTCCCCTCGTCGCGTTCGCGCGTGCCAAGCACCCGGTGGCCGACCTGGCCGGCTGGCTGCTGCCGACGCCGTCCCTCGCCAGCAACGAGGGGACGTTCGTCTCGTCCACGGGGTCCGTTCAGAGGTTCGCACCCGCCTTCGCACCGCCCGGTACGGTGCATCGCACCGCCACCGGCGCGATGTCCCCGACGTGCCCGACGATCGCCTCACCCTGGGGGCCGCCCGGCGAGGCCCGGCCGCTCTGGGTCGTCCTCTCTTCGCTGGCGCGTGAGATGGGGGTCGCGACCCTCGATCTCTCCTCGCCGGCCGACATCTTCGCCCTGATGGCGAGGACGGAGGAGAGCTTCGCTGGCGTGGACTGGGAGGAACTCGGAGTCCAAAGGGAGCAGCGCTCGTACCGGGAGCGCCAGCATGTGGGCTAGCGTCGCCGTCACCGCCGTCAAGCTCGTCGTGGTGGCGGGCTCGATACTCACCTGCGTCGCGATTATGGAGTGGGTCGAGCGCCGGGGCGCCGCGTTCATCCAGGACCGGCTCGGCCCCAACCGCGTCGGTCCGCTGGGGCTCTTCCAGCCGATCGTGGACGCCGTAAAGCTCCTGTTCAAGGAGGACGTGACCCCGACGGCGGTCAACAAGGGCCTCTACTACCTGGCGCCCATGATCTCGGTGTTCGTCGCGCTGGTGACCTTCATCGTGATCCCGTTCGGCGCCGGCAAGGACGTCACGGTTTTTGGCGTGCCGCTGGGCGGGCTTATCGTCGCCCCCGACCTCGGGGTCGGGATCCTCTACCTGCTCGCGCTCTCCGCGCTTGGCGTGTACGGGATCGTTCTGGCAGGCTGGTCATCCAACAACAAGTACTCGTTGCTCGGCGGACTTCGTTCGTCGGCGCAGCTGATCTCGTACGAGCTCTCGATGACCCTCGCCGTGCTTGGTGTGCTGCTGGCGACGGGCTCGCTGCGCCTCGACGACGTCGTGTCCTACCAGGCCAGCCACGTGTGGAACTTCATCCCGCAGTTCATCGGGTTCATCGTCTTCACCACCGCGGTCTTCGCCGAGACCAACCGCCTGCCGTTCGACCTGGCGGAGGCGGAGACCGAACTGGTGGCGGGGTACCACGTCGAGTACTCCTCGATGAAGTTCGCGGCGTTCCTGATGAGCGAGTACATGAACATGGTCACCGCATCGGCGCTCATCGTCACCCTCTTCTTCGGCGGCTGGTCGTTCCCCGGCATGGGTCGGCTCTCGGGCTGGTGGCTGCTGATCGCGTCCGTCGCGGTTTTCGTCACCAAGCTCGCCTTCTTCCTCTGGCTCTTCGTCTGGGTGCGCTGGTCGCTCCCCCGCTTCCGCTACGACCAGCTCATGCAGCTGGGGTGGAAGGGGCTGCTGCCGCTGGCGACTGGCAACCTCGTCTGGGTCGGGTTCGCGATGGCCATGAGGTGGCTCTGATGTTGACAGCTCACAGCTCACAGCTCACAGGGCGCAGCTCCCCCGCCCACCCCAGAAAACAGAGAGTTCCGCTGTCGGCTGTCAGCTGTCGGCTGTCAGCTGGGCAGGGGAGGCGCTGATGGTGGTGCTGGTGTTCTACGCGGCGGTGGTGGTCGGCGTCGTCTCGGCGGTCGTGGCCGTCGCGCACCGCAATCCGGTGGTCAACGTGCTCTCACTGGTGGTGACGCTTTTCTGCGTCGCCGTGAGCTACGCCCTTCTCGGCGCCGAGTTCCTGGCGGCGGCGCAGATCCTCATCTACGCGGGCGCGATCCTGGTGCTCTTCCTCTTCGTGGTGATGCTGCTGAACGCGCCCGAGGTGAAATCTGCCAGCGAGCCGCGTCCGTTTCAGCGGACCGCCGGGCTGCTTCTCGCCGTGGCCGCCGGGGTCGGCGGCGTGGCGCTTCTGATGGGCATCCAGGTCGTGGCCCCAGGCGCTCAGGTCTCGGGCGACGCGCAGGCAATCGGGCGGCTGCTGGTCGGGCCCTACCTCTTCGCGTTCGAGTTCATCTCGGTGGTGCTGCTTGCCGCGATGGTGGGCGCGCTGGTGCTGGTGAAAAGGAAGCACTGACATGATGGTCACCCCGATGCACTTCGTGATCTTTGCCGTCGTCCTCTTCGCGATAGGCACCGGTGGCGTGCTCCTCCGGCGCAGCGGCATCTCGATCCTGCTCGGCCTCGAGTTGATGCTCAACGCCGCCAACCTGGCGCTCGTGGCGTTCGGTCGCATGCACGGGACTCTCGACGCCCAGGTGTTCGTGTTCTTCGTGATGGCGGTCGCCGCGGCCGGGGTCGCCGTCGGCCTGGCGCTGCTGGTGGCGATCTTCCGCAAGCGCCAGTCCATCGACGTGGACCGGCTCAACGTGCTGCGCTGGTAGGAGGGGCGATGCTCGATCTGCTCTGGCTCGTGCCCGTCCTCCCGCTCGCCGGCGCGGTCGTGCTGCTGGCCGGCGCCTTGCGCTTCAACCACCGCACCACCTCGATTGTCGGCGTCGGCTCGGTCGGGTTGAGCCTGGTCACGGCGCTCGGAGCGCTGCTGCAGTTCGCAGGAGCCCACGGCGAGACCTTCGTGCAACGCCTGTTCCGCTGGATCTCGGCCGGCGATGTCACGATCGACTTCACGTTGCGTTTGGACGCGTTGTCCGCGGTGATGTTGTTTTTCGTGACGTTTGTGGGGTTTGTGATTCACGTCTACTCGGTTGGGTACATGCACTCGGAGAGTGCGCGTTCGTACGCGCGCTACTTCGCGTACTTGAACCTGTTCATGTTCGCGATGCTGACGTTGGTTCTGGGTGCCAACCTGGCGGTGCTGTTCATCGGGTGGGAGGGTGTGGGGCTGTGCAGCTACCTTCTGATCGGGTTCTACTTCGAGAAGGACTGGTGCGCCTCGGCGGGGAAGAAGGCGTTCATCGTCAATCGGATCGGGGATTTCGGGTTCCTGTTGGCGATCTTCTGGGCGTTCAAGGCATTCGGGACGGTGGACTTTGCCGGGATGCAGGCGGCCCTGGCGGCGGATCCCGGCAAGTACGCCTCGGCGGTGACCCCGATTGCGCTTTTGTTGTTCGTGGGGGCGATCGGCAAGTCGGCGCAGCTGCCGCTGTACGTGTGGCTGCCGGACGCGATGGCGGGTCCGACGCCGGTCTCCGCGCTGATCCACGCCGCCACCATGGTCACGGCGGGTGTCTACATGGTGGCGCGGTCGAACTTCATCTTCGCGCTCTCGCCGACCGCGTTGCTGACGGTGGCGGTGGTGGGGGGGTTGACGGCGGTGTTTGCGGCCACCATCGGGCTGGCGCAAAACGACATCAAGAAGGTCCTGGCGTACTCGACGGTCTCGCAGCTGGGGTACATGTTTCTGGCGGCGGGGGCGGGGGCGTTCGGGGTGGGGGTCTTCCACGTCTTCACGCACGCGTTCTTCAAGGCGTGCCTGTTCCTGGGTGCGGGGTCGGTGATTCACGCGGTGGGCGGTGAGCAGGACATGCGCAAGCTGGGTGGCCTGAGGCGGCACCTGCCGACCACCTACTGGACGTTCGTGGTGGCGACGCTGGCGCTTGCGGGGATCCCGCCGCTTGCGGGGTTCGTCTCCAAGGACGAGATCCTGGGGAAGGTGTTTGCGGCCGGGTACGGGGACCTCAACGGTTTCGGGAGCGTCTACCTGGTGCTCTGGGTGCTCGGGGTCGCGGGGGCGTTCATGACGGCGTTCTACATGTTTCGGGCCGTCTACATGACCTTCCACGGGGAGTTCAGGGGAAGTCACGAGGCAGCCCACCACCTCCATGAGTCGCCGAAGAGCATGACCGTGCCGCTGGTGATCCTGGCGGTCGGGTCGGTGGTGGCCGGGTTCGTCGGGATCGGCAAGACGCTCTCGTTCAACCTCGACATCAACACCTTCGAGCACTTCCTGCACCCGGTGGCGCCGGCGCTCGAGGTGGAGCACGGGCTCACGCTCGGCGGCGAGTGGGTGCTGATCCTCCTCTCGGTCGGGGTGGCGGTGGCGGGGATCCTGCTGGCGAGGAGGTTCTACTTCGGGCCCGAGGCGTTCCGGCGCCCGAGGGCACTGGCC